>JAZTYT010000175.1:0-7375 GCA_045637045.1 Christensenellaceae bacterium
GATCCGACTTAATATTTAGCAGGCGCTATTAAAGGTTATGGTTTTGCTTCGACACCTGCACCTATTTTAGAAAGTAGTGGTGGCAGTTTTGCAATTTTCGATGGTTCAAAACCTAATTTTGCTATTCCAGGTACTGAACAAGCATTTATTACTGGCGACGCTTTAAACCTTTACTATAACTTCCCAGGCGCTGGTTTGGGTATGGTTGGTTTAATGTTCCAATATATGCACTAATATGGGCCTATAGGTCGAAAAAGCAGGGTTTTTACCCTGCTTTTTTTAATGTATAATGAATAATGAATAATGAATAGTGAATAATGAATAATTATTGTCAGTTGGGTGATTGCAAGTGCAATCACCCAAGCCTTATTAAATTTAATAAAGACTTTTTGCAAAGCAAAAAGTTTACCTTAACTCTTCACTTTTCACTCTTCACTAAAAAAAGCGTTGCAACTAAGCAACGCTTTTTACTTTACTTATTCAAATAAACCATTAAAACAGCAATGTCTGCTGGGTTTACGCCTGAAATTCGCCCTGCTTGGCCAAGGTTTAAAGGCCTAATTTTATCAAGCTTTTCTCTTGCTTCAAGGCGTAAGCCTTCAAGGGATAAATAGTCGATATCTGCAGGGATTTTCTTGTCTTCTAAACGCTTTGCGCGATTGATTTCTAAAAGCCCGCGTTCCAAATAACCCGAGTATTTTGCGTCGGTTTCCAAGGTTTCTAAAACGTCGTAACCCAAATCTTTAAACACGCCAAACTCGTTTATAATATCGGCAAGTGGTATTCCGCGCTTAACCATACCTGCGTACGATATACCACCGTTTAACTCGCCACCGTAACGGGTAACGAATTCGCGCACTTCTTTAGGTGAACGCAAAATTTCAAATTCCTTTTTTGCCTTTTCAATCTTTGCAAGCTTATCGGTGAAAACCTTATAACGATAATCGTCAACAAGCCCAATATCACGGCCTAATTGGGTTAAACGTATATCGGCGTTATCTTGGCGTAAAAAGATACGATATTCCGCGCGTGACGTCATCATTCTATAAGGCTCGTCAGTGCCTTTTGTAACTAAATCGTCAATCAAAACTCCAATATAGGCTTGGTCGCGCGAGAGCACGAAAGGTGGCTTTCCGTCAAGGTAAAGCGATGCGTTTATGCCTGCCATCAAGCCTTGCGCAGCGGCTTCTTCATAACCACTCGTGCCGTTTAGCTGACCTGCGGTATAAAGGCCTTTTATCTTCTTGTATTGGAGCGTTGGCAGCAGGTCTAAACTGTCAATACAGTCGTACTCAATGGCGTAGGCGTAACGCACAAATTCACAGCGTTCAAGCCCTTTAACCGACCTATAGAGCGCTTTTTGCACGTCGTGGGGGAGTGAAGTCGATAAGCCTTGAACGTAAATTTCGTCCGTGTCAGCGCCTTCAGGCTCTAAAAAAACCTGGTGGCGTTCCTTATCCTTAAAACGGTCAACCTTGGTCTCTATTGACGGGCAATACCTTGGGCCCGTGCCGGAGATAGTGCCGTTATACAAGGGTGAACGGTGTAGGTTGTCTTTTATAATTTGGTGGGTGGTTTGGTTGGTATAGGTTAAATAGCAAGGCGTTTGCTTTTCGGGTAACTGCTCTGACAAAAATGAAAACGGATAAACGTTTTGCTCGCCGTCCTGCTTTTCCATAACCGAAAAGTCAATGGTGCGTTTGTCAAGCCTTGCAGGTGTGCCCGTTTTGAAACGACGTATGCTAAAGCCAAGGTTGATAAGGTTGTCGGTTAAGCCGTTAGCCGCTTCAAAGCCGTTTGGCCCTGTGTTTTTTGACCAATCGCCGGCGATTATGCGTGATTTTAAGTAAACGCCCGTGCATAAAATAACTGCTTTAGCAGTTAAGATACTGCCGTAAGAAGTTTTTACGCCCGTGACTTGTCCGTTTTCGGTTAAAACTTCAACAACTTCAGCCGAGAGTATGCGTAAATTTTCAGTTTTTTCTAAAACGCCTTTTACGTAACGGTGATAATAGTTTTTATCAGTTTGTGCGCGTAAAGATTGTACTGCAGCGCCCTTGCCACGGTTTAGCATTTTAATCTGAAGCATAGTTTTATCGGCTGCAATGCCCATTAGTCCGCCAAGCGCGTCGATTTCCCTTACTAAATGCCCCTTGGCCGTACCACCGATTGACGGGTTGCACGCCATAAAGGAAATACTGTCCGGGTTAAGGGTTAAAAGCGCCGTTTTTTTGCCGAGTTTAGCAAGCGACAAGGCGGCTTCAACACCGGCGTGGCCTGCACCACAAACTATTGCGTCAAAATTGTCTTCAATATAAAAAGTCTTCATATAAGCCCGTTAACTGCACTTTTTTAAGATTTTAAGCGCAGGTTTTTAAGTGGAATAAACGCCGTTTTTGTTAAAACGGCGCAAAAATTATTTCTTTAAAATAAGGTTTTTAAGGTCGTTAACTTCGGTTGCGATGCGTGGGTCTTTTTTAATAAGATCAGCAATTTTATCACGCGTGTAGATTACCGTGGTGTGGTCCTTGCCACCCATTGCTTGACCAACTGAAACGAGTGGGATTGATAAAAGCTCGGTGATAAGGTAGGTGCAAATTTGGCGTGGTTCAACAAGCTCTTTGTTTTTCTTTTTGCCTAAAAGGTCTGATTTTGCAATCTTATAGAAGTTGCAAACCGTGTTGATAATGGTTGAAGGCGTAATGGTTTCTTCCTTGTCTTCCTGTGGGCGAGAGATTGATAAGGCTTCCATCGCGAGTGATAAGGTGATTGGCGCTTCGTTTAAAAGTGAAGCAAAAATGACTTTGTTTAACAAGCCTTCTAAAGAGCGCACGTCGTCGTTGGAATTTTCAGCCAAATAAGAAGCGATTTCAAAGCTTAAAATATACTTCTTTTCTTCTGCCTTTTTCTGAATGATTGCAATCTTGGTTTCAATGTCAGGCGGTAAAACCTGTGCCATCAAGCCACCCTGGAAGCGCGTTAATAAGCGTTCTTCTAAAAGGGCAATGTCCTTTGGTGGACAGTCGGATGATAAAATAATTTGCTTGTTTTTGCCGTAAAGCTCGTTAAAGGTATGGAAAAATTCTTCCTGCGTGGATTGTTTTTTAGCTAAAAACTGCACGTCGTCGATAATCAAAACGTCAACGTTACGGTAACGGTTTCTAAAGGTTTCGCTACCCGATGAGTAAGCCTTACCTTGACGGATTGTGTTGATAAGGTCGTTAGTGAATTTTTCACACGTTGCGTATAAAACGTTTAAGTTTGGGTGGTTTTTCCTTATGCTGTTTGCAATGGCGTGCATAATATGGGTTTTACCAAGGCCGGTGTCACCGTAAATAAAAAGTGGGTTGTAGCTATTGCAAGGGTCGTCGGCAACGGCTTTTGCGGCAGCGTAAAGGTAGCGATTGTTAGTGCCAACCACAAATGAATCAAAGGTATATTTAGGGTCGATTGGCGAAGACATTTCTTCAGGTTCTTTTTCTGAAGTGTAGAAAACCGAATTGCTGTCCCCAACGTAAATCTTAAAGTCGGTTATGCCCGTGTTTGCGTCCTTAAAGGCCTGGTTAATTTTATCTGAAACGCGCGTTGCGTGGTTTGCAAACGATTGCGTGCTGGACTTTAAAATAAGCGTACTGCAAACAAGGTCAATCGCAGTGAGCTGTTCCAACATGGAAAACGTAATGTTGCTTATCTTTTTTTCAAGCTCTGTTAAAGTGTTTTTCCAAAAAATTTCGTAACTTTCCATAAACGTCCTTTTCTTTAATGTGTAAGCACCGTGTTTTAGCGCGTTTTTTACTGGGTAAAGTCAAATTGTGTTGACTTTAAAACAAATACTTTATATAATTATTATATAATTGTATTATAAAAGCAAAAAAAAATCAAGGTTTTTGCCAAGGGTATTAAATGTTTATAAAAAAATTACAACTTAATAACTTTCGCAATTATGAAAGTGAAATTTATGAGTTTTCCGACGGCATAAATCTGATTGTCGGCCAGAACGCGCAGGGTAAGACTAATTGCGCTGAAGCCGTGTTTTTGCTTGCAACGGGGTTTTCGCCACGCGCGCGCCGTGATAAGCAGGTTATCCGTTACGGCCAAAGGTACGGTGAAATTTCAGCAAGCGCCCAATCGCGTTACGGCACGCTGTCGTCAAAAATTCAGTACTATGCCGACAGTAATAAAAAGGTAACCATAAACGGCGTGGAAACTAAAAAGGTTGGTGAGCTTTTAGGTAATATTTTTGCCGTGTTCTTCAGCCCCACCGAGCTTAAGCTTATCCAGGAAAGCCCTGAGGATAGGCGCAGGTTCATTGATATTTCAATCTCACAGCTATCAAAACGCTATTTTTACGCCCTTTCCAAGTACAAAAAGATATTGGAACAGCGCAACAACCTTTTAAAAAACCCCGATAGAGACCTTGTTTTTGACACTTTGCCTATCTGGGACGAGCAGTTGTCACTTTACGCAGGCGAGATTATCTTTTGGCGTAACGAGTTTATAAATAAGCTTTCGCCCTGCGCGCAAAAGGCGCACGCTTTTATCACCGACGGCAAGGAGTTGTTAAAGGTTACGGGCGCAAGCCATTACCAGGGCGACGCAACCGAGATTGCAAAAGAGATTAAGCAAGCGCTTTTTGACACGATTGAGCGCGACCTTGTTTTAGGCTATACTACCATTGGCCCACACCGTGACGATTTAAAGATTACCCTAAACGGTGAAGACGTAAGGGTTTTTGGCTCGCAAGGGCAACAGCGCACGGCTGCACTTTCGCTTAAGCTTGCCGAACTCGATATTTATAACCAACATTTTGGCGAATACCCGATACTTATTTTAGACGACGCGATGAGCGAGCTTGATAAAACCCGTCAGCAAAGGTTGTTAAAGTATATTGACGGCGTGCAAACCATTATAACCTGTACGCACGCTGACAATGAAGTCTTTGACGGGGTAGAATATAAAAAATTCCTTGTGGATGGTGGTAAAATTGCAAAATAAGGCGTTAGATAGACAAATACGGCTAATCGGCCAGGAAAAAACCCAACTTTTGAAAGGTAAATGCGTTGCAGTTTTCGGGCTGGGTGGCGTTGGTTCTTACACGGTTGAAGCTTTAGCGCGCGCAGGCGTTGGCAAAATTGTCGTTTGCGACGGTGACGTTGTTGATGTAACCAATATTAACCGTCAGCTTTACGCGCTTAACTCCACCGTCGGGCAAAGCAAAACGTCAGTTTGTAAATCACGTGTTTTAGATATCAACCCAAACGCGCAGGTTGTGGAATATAATAAGTTTTTCACCAAGGAAACAGTAGGGGATTTCGACCTTGAAGACGTTGACTATATAGTTGATTGTATCGATATGGTTTCAAGCAAAATTTTGCTTGTAGAAAGGGCAAAGTCGACCTATAAGCCGATTATCGCTTGTTTAGGCACTGGCAATAAGCTTGATCCAACGGCTTTTAAGGTGGCTGATATTTATAAAACCAAGATGTGCCCGTTAGCAAAAGTTTTAAGAAAAGAACTAAAAGACAGGGGCATAAAAGACTTAACCGTAGTGTATTCTGAAGAAGAGCCTAAAACACCTTTTGGCGAAGACAAACGCACGCCTGCAAGCATATCATTCGTGCCGTCGGTTGCAGGGCTGATATTGGCGTCAAAGGTTATTAAAGATTTAATCGGTGAATAACAAAAAAGTGAAAAAGTCGGCCTATAGGTCGGTTTTCGGCACTTTTTGTATCAAATTTTATTAAAAAAACGAATATAATATTTAAAAGGAGCTAAAATGGCTGAATTTAAATCAAAACAAAAATTATTAGAAAACAAAGAAATTTTCTTGGCTTCAGAAGACGAAAATCTTGACGAGTCGTTGCCAATGGCGACGATTACGCCTGCGTCAGACCTTGTTGCCATCGTTAAGCCAAAGCTTGCAAGAAATTTAATTTTGGAAAGCATTTTACTTTTCTTCTGCGCAATTATTTCAGTCGGTACTGACGCTTTTATGTTCAGTTCGTCAATCTTTACTGAAATTTTCGGCAAAATGGGTGATGGCAAAACCATATTGATTGCAACCGTATCCCTTATTGTTCACCTTGGGCCTATTATTTTCTGGGTTGTACAGCTTTATAAGAAGTTCGTGCGCTTTGATAACTTCACAGTAGTTGTAACAAGCGATAAGGTTATTACCTGTGGTAAGGGTACTTATACGGAAATCAATTCAGTTATGGTTGCCGACTTAACCGACGTTAAGGTCAGCAAAAATTCAGCAACACTCGTTACGCAAAAAACCAAGATTAAAATTTACCTTAAAAACCCTGAAGCCTTCCGTGACCTTATCCAAAACGTTTACGACAACGTACAATAAAATAGGGGCTTTCACTCCAGAAAAGATAAAGGTGTAGTTTTTACAAATGGAAGTAGTTTTATTAACGGCTTTGGGCGTGGGTGGCGCAACGATTATCGGCGCACTCATCGGGTTTTTATTTAAAAACCTTTCCCACAAGTTTAGCGATATAGTTTTAGGCTTTGCGTCGGGCATTATGCTTTGCGCTGCAGTCGTTGGTCTTATTTTACCGTCGATTGAGCTTGGTGGTAAGTTTTCAATTATTATAACAGTCGTCGGCGTATTCGTGGGCGCGCTCTTTTTAAACGTTATTGATAAGGTCGTGCCACATCTTCATAACCTTGTGGGCAAGGAAATCGAAACGCATAACGAGAAACAGCAAGGGCTTAATAAGGTTTTGCTTTTCGTTATTGCTATTGCGATACACAACTTCCCCGAAGGTTTAGCCGCCGGCGTTGGTTTTGGTACGGGTAACGACGCGCAAGCGGTAACCATTGCGCTCGGTATTGCGCTTCAAAATATCCCCGAAGGTTTAGTTATTATCGGGCCTATGCTCGCTCTTGGTATGAGTAAAAAACGCACCCTGCTTATTGCAAGCTTTACGGGCGTTATTGAAGTTATAGGCACGTTAGTCGGTTATTTTGCAGCAAGCATTTCAACAGTTGTGCTTCCGTTTTTCCTTGCCTTTGCAGGGGGGACAATGCTTTACGTCATCAGCGACGAAATGATCCCCGAAACCCACGCGCACGGCAACGAGCGTGGCGCAACGTACGCACTACTTATCGGCTTTTGCGTAATGCTTGTAATGGACTTTTTATTAGGATAAGTTGGCCTATAGGTCGGTTATTTACACATTTTGTGTAAATAACTGCAAGCGTATGCTTGCCTTATTTGTAAAAAAAGCAGGGTTTTTGCCCTGCTTTTTTTAATGAATAATGAAGTCGGCTACGCCTGATGAATAATTATGGTAAACTTTTCGCCACAGGCAAAAAGTCTTATGTAAATTTAATAAGGTTTAAGTCGGATCGTAGCCATGTCGTT
>JAZTYT010000176.1:0-5720 GCA_045637045.1 Christensenellaceae bacterium
ACAGAACGACATGGCTACGATCCGACTTATTGCCGATTCGGGTAGTCAAAACCAAAACAGCACGCCCAATTCAAACGACCAAGGCAACGTTGAAGAACCCAACGAGAACGTTGACCAAAAGCCAAACGAAGACGACAACCAAAAGCCGGTGGTTGAAGTTATTACCTTTTTAAACCCAGTGTCGGGTGGCGCGGTTATGAAAAGCTATACCGACTCAACGGTAGTATTTTCAAACACGCTTGGCATTTATACGGGGCATTTAGGTATTGACTTTACTGGCGTGGAAGGTGCAAACGTCATTGCCGTATATAAAGGCGTGGTTAAGGAAATTTACACAAGCTATCTTCAAGGCACTACCATTAAAATCGACCACGGCAACGGCCTTGTAACCGTTTATAATTCGGTTGAGCCTATTGAAACCTTAAAGGTTGGCGACAGCGTTGAAGCAGGAACGGTAATCGGCACGATTTCAACCAACAACAAGCAGGAATACAAAGACGGCGCGCATCTCCATTTTGAAGTATGGGAAAACGGCGTAAACGTAAATCCCAATAAATATTTAACGGTTGAAGAAAAATAAAAAATGGTATTTTATAACCCCTTTGCAGAGTATATTTAGCAAAGGGGTTTTATCGTGGCTAAAAGGTTTTTTAAATTAACGGCTTTTATTCTTTTGCTTATATTATGCCTAACGGCACTGGGTTGCAAGCGAACGCAAAAAAGGGTGAACGATCAAATTCACGTTTGCGCAGAATACTTTGATAACGGGCTTATAGGCGGGTTTTTGACCATAAATTACAACAAACGCTATCGTGGGCAAGAAAATGCTTTGTTTAGCGTAAACCCTAATATTGGTGCGTCTGGGCTTGAAAAACCTTTAAGGGTGCTTTCCGTAACCGATGGGGTTACAGAGCTTGACTATAACTTTTTAGACGAGAGTAAAAGCTTGTTATCGGTTAAGCTTGATAAAAGTAAAAAGCGCGCGCAAACGATAAAAATAAGCTTTGTGATAAACCTTGAAAGGTGTGAAAAACGCTTAGGCGTAAATGCTCAAACGGTAAACCTTGGCAACTGGCTTATACTGCCTTGCGCATATTTGGACGGCAAGTTTGTTTTGCCTGCAAGCGTTAATTTTGGCGACCCGTTTGTCAGCGAGTGCGCTGATTTTAAGGTTGAGCTTACCGTCCCAAGCCAATATACGGTTGCAAGTAGCTCTTTAGCGTCAAGCTTGGACGTTGCAGGCGATAAGACTAAATATATTTACGCACAGGACAGCGTGCGTGATTTTTGCTTCGTGCTATCAAAAAATTATTCAGTTGACCAAATAATGGTGGAAGCCAACGAACAAAGTCAAGGCGATAACGATAACGACAAAAATCAACAAAAAGCCGTCTATAAGCCGATTAACTACTATTTTTATGGCGAAATTGATAGTCAAAGCGTACTGGATATCACAAAAAAAGCGCTTACGTATTTCACCCAAATTTACGGTGAATATCCGTATGAAACGCTTTCAGTTTGCAACGTCACGCTTGACGCAGGCGGGATGGAATATCCGGCGTTAGTTATGGTAAGCGACCGATTACCGTTTAAAGATTATTGTTATGCTTTAGTTCATGAGATTGCCCACCAATGGTGGTACGGCGTGGTGGGTACTAACCAGATTGACGAGCCTTTTATCGACGAAGGCTTGGCTGAATTTTCAACGGCGTTATTTTTTGAGTCTTACCCCGAATACGGCATTACCTATCAGTCGCTAATAGATAACGCAAAGCAAGCCGTTTCAAATTATAGCGAGATTTCCAATGCGTTAAAATTAAAGCCCGACCTTGCGCTTAAAAAGGGGCTTTACGAGTTCAAAACCCAAAGCCAATACGTTGCGCTTTGCTATAAGCAAAGTTTTTTAATGTTCGACGCTTGTAAAAATGCAATCGGAAAGGAAAAGCTTTTAAGCGCGTTGGCGCAAGTTTACGCTAAAAACGCTTTTGGCTTAATAACTAAAGACGCACTTTTTTACAGTCTAAAAAGCGTAAGCCCCGTCCTAAAAAGCTATTATAACGGCTTTTAAGTCCATAAAATACGAAAAAGTAAAGATTTATCTTTAAAATTTACGTTAAAAGGGCAAAACGCCCTTAAAAAGCCTTGTAATTTTCCGTTAAAAATGTTAAAATTTTAACCTAAAACAAGTTTGGTGAGTGAATATGCCTTTTTTAGATTACAAATGCCCTAACTGTGGCAAAACCTTTCAGGAATTGGTTAAAAGCCACTTGGAAACCGTTAACTGCCCAACGTGTAATTCAGTTTGCGAAAGAGATTACACAGGTAGCGTTGTAGGTGGGCTTGGTAAAAAAACTAAAAAATGCACGGGTGATTGCAAAAACTGTAGTGGATGTTAGGTTTTTTATTAAAAAATAAATAAACTTATACCCAATAAGGGTGCATTTTGCTTAAATATTCATTGACAAACAAAAATAATAATGTTAAAATACTATTCAGTATTTAAGATTACCGTGTCATAAAACGGTGCAAACTTAAGGAGTAATAATGAAAAGATTAATCAACCTTTTGCTCGTAGTTGTTCTCGCAGTATCAAGCCTTACGCTTTTAGTTGCTTGCGATAAGGGTGGCAATACGCCAGACCCTGTTTACGGCTTTGTTTACGAGCTTAACACAGACGAAAACAACGAAAAGTACTACACAATCACAAGCTATAACGTAACTGATGCCGTTGCTGAATACATTTCACAAGGCAATTTTGCAGCAATCCCTGCAGCTGACCGTGATCTTGTTATCCCTGCAACGTACAAAGATATTGCCGTTAAGGAAATCGCTCCAAGCGCTTTTGCTAACCAATTATTCATTAGATCAATCGTTATCCCTGCAAGCGTAACGGAAATCGGTTCAGCTTGTTTGGCAGGTTGTACAAACCTTGAATCTTTAACGGTTGCTCACGTTGGTAAGAAAGCTGAAGGCAACGTTAACGATGAAAAGACTTTAGGTTATTTATTTGGTACGACTGAAGTTAGCAACGCAACGGGTTCAACCGTTTCTTACAACGCTTCAGGCTCAAAAACCTATTATATCCCAAACGGCTTAAAGAAAATCACCATCACTGGCGACGTTGTTCCTAACTACGCTTTAAACGGCTTTAGCGGTGTTGAAGAAGTTGTTTTAGCTGGTAACGTTGAAAAAATCGGCGCTCACGCTTTTGAAAACTGTTCTTCTTTATATAACGTTACTTTAAAGGAAGCTACCGTAACTATCGGCGAATATGCTTTCGCAGGTTGCACGACTCTTGCTTCACTTGATTTAAGCAAGGTTGTAACTATCGGTGACTACGCATTCAACGGCTGTACCTTATTAGGCTATAGCGCAAACGTTGGTACAATCAATTTAGCAAGCGCAACTTTAATCGGTAAATATGCTTTCGCTAACTGCAACGCAATCGAAAGTTTAGACCTTTCAGCTAACGCAACCTTAACGCTCGGTACTTGCGCATTTAGTAACTGCGCTGGTTTAGAAGCTCTTACCTTAAACGCAACTATTACTTACGGTTCAAACGTTTTCACAGGCTGTGAAGCCCTTGAATCAGCTAACGTAACTGGCTACGCTGGTGGTAAATACGTTTTCGATTGGGAATATTAATTTGATTATGGGTGACTTGGGTTGCTAAGTTTAAGCGGTCTTTGTTGCTTATTAAAGCCGTCTTATGACGGCTTTTTCGTTAGACTCTTAATAAACAACTGGCTAACAAATAGCGTTTTTTAACACAGTTTTATAATCAACCGTTGTTTGTTCTGTTGTTTGCATTTATACTTTACTTATCGCACGCGCGAAATATTTAATTTAAGGTGAAACTATGAAAAAATTCGGTTTATTAAAGGTTTTATCAATGGCTTTAGTTGGGGTGTTAAGCTTGGCTTGCTTGTTTGGTTGCAATAACTCTAATGGTGGCAACAAAACTCCGTCAAAAGGCTTACGCTATGAAGTTAACGCCGACGGCGAAACTTGCACCATAACGGGCATTGGTACTTGCACGGATGCCTATTTAGTTATTCCAAGTGAGATCGACGGCTATACCGTAACAAAAATCGGTCTTAACGCCTTCCGTGATAATATAGGCATAAAATCGGTTACATTAGGGGATAAGCTTGAAGAAATCGGTCCAATGGCGTTTCAGGATTGTACGGCTTTAACAAGCTTTACAATTAGCGATTCAGTAACCAAGATTCTTGATTTTGCATTTATGGGTTGCACAAGCCTTACGTCTATAGAAATTCCGCGTTCAGTCATAACGCTTGGCGCTGAAGTTTTTGGTGGTTGTACGTCGCTAACCGAAATCAAGGTTGACAGTCAAAACCCTAATTACTGTTCGGTTAACGGTAATTTATATAATAAAGATATAACCGAAATTATTGCTTACGCAAGTGGTAAAAGCGATAAAAGCTTTACCGTTCCGGCAACGGTTAAGGTCATTGGCAATGGCGCATTCCGTAAAAGCCAAAATTTAGAAAGCGTGCAATTGCCAAGCAATCTTGAAGCAATATCTCAACATGCATTTAGTGGGTGTGAAAATCTTAATACGCTTAATATCCCTGAATCGGTTAAACGCATTGAATACGGCGTGTTTAGGGATTGTAGTAGCTTAAAAATCGTTTTACACGCAGGTCTTACGTTTATATCTGAAAATGTGATTATAAACGTAAACAGGGTGTATTATCACGGTAATATTGACGACTTTACTGCAGTTTTAGGCGACACTACGGGTCGCGATTTAGCAATAGTTTTGCAAAGAACTTTTTATTATAGCGAAGTAGAGCCAACCGATGAAAGAAACTATTGGCATTACGATAACAACGGCAACGTCGTTGAATGGCAATAAATCGGGCTATAAGACGGCTTTTTCGTTAGGCTCTATCATAAACAACTGGCTAACAAATAGCGTTTTTTAACACAGTTTTATAATCAACCGTTGTTTGTTCTGTTGCTTGCATTTATAAGCTTTACTTATCGCACGCGCGAAATATTTAAAGAAGGTTTAATCATGAAAAATAAACTTGTTTATAGTTTTAGGCATTTCATTTATATCCGCATTAAGTTTAAGTCTATTTTGCGCTTTCAATAATAGTTTGAATGATGGTGAAGACAATGCAAAACAGTCAAATGGTATACAAGTATGTAATAAACGAAGACGGACGAAGTTGCGAGATAGTGGATGTTCTTGCTTGTGTGGATAAAAAAATCATTGTTCCTGAAACAATTGACAGCTATATTGTTACCGCTATAAGTAATCGCGCGTTCTATGGGTGCAAATCACTTAAGTCGATAGAGATACCGAATACTGTTATTTCTATAGGAGTTGAAGCATTCAAGGATTGTGAATCATTGGTATCGGTTGAAATAGGGAATTCTATTACCTCTATAGGTAATCGCGCGTTCTATGGGTGCAAATCACTTAAGTCGATAGAGATACCGAATGCTGTTATTTCTATAGGAGTTGAAGCATTCAAGGATTGTAAATCATTGGTATCGGTTGAAATAGGGAATTCTATTACCTCTATAGGTAATCGCGCGTTCTATAGGTGCAAATCACTTAAGTCAATAAGGATACCAGATTCGGTTACTTCCATAGGCAATGATGCGTTTTTTGGTTGTCCAATAGTAAATGCAACAATACCGGGCTTTGCGTGTAAAGTTATTAGTGATTTAAAGCTTAAAAC
>JAZTYT010000177.1:0-19846 GCA_045637045.1 Christensenellaceae bacterium
AACCTGTGCCGTTGCATGGGTTGTTTTTTTGTCCTACGGGAACGAACACCGAATGAGTTCGCAATAAGCGAACGATAGTGAGCGTCATTCTTGCCGAGGGCTCCCACTTGTGGGAAACGGCAAATTCTCTGTAGGGAGTACCAAAAAAACAACTTGTATTTTTGCACAAGTTGTTTTTTGTTATCTGTTCGGAATTGAATACCGAAAGGGTTCGTTCAGTCGAGCAACCATAGGTTGTGAACGCCACGGAGCGTATGCTAAGTATTCCCTGCAGGGTAAAAAGACCATGCTTTACGTGGTCTTTTTTTGAAAGTATTAGGTTTTTAAAGACAAAACCCCGTGGTAAGTACCACGGGGTTATTCTTTTTCAGCCTTATTAATTTGTCAGGCTATTATATAAATAATGCAATGAAAGTAAAGAGTGACGATAATACGAGCATGATAATATTAAATACGGTGCCACCGATTGAAAGGCCTTTACCTACAGAAACTCTGCCAGTTGCATCGCCGAATTTTCGTTCGTATTCTTCTTTATATTGTTTTACCTGGTTAACCATACCCAAACCAATAATAGCAGCAACGATACTGAGTAATAAAATAAAGATACCTACGCCCTTACCAGAGCCGTCAGCACCATCAGCGCTAGTAGCTACCATAACTGCCACAAGACCGATATACCAAAGCAAAAATGAAATAAACGGAAAAACAAGGCTTAAAATACCGTGCTTTAAAGCCTTACCACCAAGGAAATCTTTGACTTTTTCTTTGGCAATATCCGTTTCACCCGGATAAGAAGGCGCAGCTTCGCTTTCTTTCACAACCTTTTTACCACATTTTGGGCAATAGATTGCTTCATCTTCTAACTTGTTACCACAATAATTACAATACATAATTTTTTCTCCTTTATAATTTCAAACTATTAAGATACTCTTTTATTGCCGTATCATAACGTTTTGTATCGGTTATCCTTAACATTGAGTGAGCACCTTCATCAAAGTACACCAACGTTTTGTTTTGTGAGCTTGCAGTATCGTAAAGCTTTTTAGCAAGCTCGGGTTTAGAATATAAATCCTTTTTGCCTTGTAGCATAAGCAAAGGCTTATCAAGTTTATTTATAACGTTTATAGGGCCGTACTTCATTGAATGACCCGTGCAACGCTTCATTTTAGCATCAATTAAATCGTTTAAAATAAAAACTGGCTTCTTTTTTTCTATCAAATGGTTTTTCATTGATTCGCTAAAGTTAGCGAACATACCCTCCGTAACGATACCTTTAACGATATCCGGGCAGTCTTGAGACGTAATTGCGTACATCCCCCCTGCCGCGCCAATGCAAATGCCGTGATAGATTAGCGACTTCACCTTACATTCTTCCTTTAAAAACCTTGACCAAGCAAGGATATCCTTGCTTTCTTCAAAGCCTACGGTGTTGTAAACACCGTCACTCAAGCCGTGCGCCCTCGGGTCTACAACCAAAACGTTAAACCCGCTTTGACTGTAAGGCAATGCAAAATAATAGCCATACCTTAAAGCTTCGGTTCGGCCTGACAGGATAAATACTGCCTTATCGTAGCCAAAGTCGTAATATTCACCATAAAGATTTAACCCATCATTAACTATATGCACGTCACGCTTATACTGGGCGCGCTCGGTTGCCCAAGCCAAGCCCTCCTTGTACATTTGAACGGCTTCTTCAGTAAGCTCGGACGGTACGTCCCTGGTCCATTGGTCTTTTGAACTGCGTTTTAGCGTTTTCGTGTATACAAAATGCGCCGCAGTAAGATAAGTGACCAGTAAGAACGCAACCGAAAGTACAAATACCGCCGCCACGCATATGAATATGGGGTGTCTGATTACGTCTAACAATTCTTTAGTTCCTTTTTTTAGTTTTTAGCTGTTCCAGGGTTTCACGCAACTGTAAAACCTTGTCAAAAATAACTTGGTTAATCTGGTTAACGTCCTGCTTGGTTAATACGCCGTTTTTCGCGGTAACGATCTGACCAATGTCAATTTCCTTACCAATCATAACGCTAACGCGCTTAAACACGCCGTAGTTACCATCAGAAATTATAGGCAAAATCTTGCATTCAGCCATTTCGGCAATAACTACGTAGCTGGGCTTGAACTCGTGTATTTTTCCATCGGGGGTGTTGCGGGCTTCAGGGAAAATCTGCACTAAACCACCTTTGCGGATAACTTCAGCCGCCTGTTCAACGAAGCCCATATTACAGGTATCGCGATTGGCTTCGATCGTGCCGAAAAACTTCATCCCAAACCGTGCTATACCATACTTGAAAGGTATTTCGCTTGATACGGCGGTAAGCTTACGCGGAAAAACCATGAACGCGTTTAACCCGTAATCGAATAAGTTATAGTGATTTGATATTATGAGTTTGCCACCCTTTCTGATCTTCGTATTCTTCTTATCCTCGTAAAAAACCTTACGCTTGAAGAATAAAAGCTGTATAGGGTAGCCAAGTATCATACCCAATATACGAAAGAACGAATAAAACATAACGCTTTATAAAACCTACGCTTCTACTTCTAATGTATTATTTTCTCTCTTTTGTTGACCCAATTTAGCAATAACCGTTGGGAATTTGAACGTCATAGCAAAAGTAATTAAACACGTGCAAGCAACGATTATCGGTAATAAGTGAATTACTTCAAAGTTCTTGAGCATAACGAGGATAAAACCCGTTGCTATACCTGCGGCAACGCCTTCAAATAAGCCTTGAACGGCAAAGTACATTGAGGCAACACTGTTGCCCGTCTTTTCATATTCGCGTTGAGCAAGATACGACGGAACGGTATACGTTATTGAGAAGAATGAACCAAGCGCAAACGATACGAATATACCGCCTAAAATAGCAATGAGCGTAAGCGTTAATTCGTCAACGCTGGTATGAATCTTACAGCAAACAAACATGACCATCATACCTATTGCGAAAATAATGAGCGAATACCTGAATGCGTTAGCCAAACCGTACTTTTTGATTACTTTATTATAAAGAATCAAAGTAAACGGCACTGGTGCGAACGACGATGCCATAACGAACGTCATATTAAGCCCTGTGGATGAAAAAAGTTCGTTAATACCGCCTAAGAATAGTTGTAAGCCAATGGTGAGCATTGAAGCCGTAAACAACCAATAAATGTAAGCGCCGTTTTTAAACGAACATTTAAGTGACGCGCCTAACGTTAAGGTGTTAATTTCTCGTTCTTCGCCCTCTACCCTATTTTCTTTGAGCAAGAACATAGGTATCATCATCGTCAATGAAAGAGGTAAAAAGATTAAAGCAACAATCCTTATGTTGATGCCTAAAGTAACGAATACCGGTAAAAGCGCAAAGCCTAAGCTGTAATAAACAACGTCCAAAATAGATTTTACGTTGGATAGATACACCGTGTCATGCTCGTCCTTACAAACTTCACTAAACGTTGCGTAATAAGTAAGCATCGTTAAGGTGTAACTTGCATAGAACAAACAAAGCGTAACGCCAAACCAGACGGTGTTTAAAATAGTTGCTTCGTTATCAATTGGGACTAAAAATAGCAGGTAGGAAATTATCATTGGGATAAAACCTACTAAAATAGCCGTTTTTCTGCGACCTAACTTGGTATTCATTTTGTCAGCAAGGGTTGCAAACGGTAAGTCGATAATACCGTCTAACGCCTTTGCCAAAAATACAAACACAGCCCAAAGCCCTGCCACAACTAAATCCTTGGTTAAGTAGGTCCAGGATTCAATATGTTCGTCAAACCCGCCAACTAAAAGCGCGCTGCACAGGTAAGAGCCAACGATTATATTTAACATATTTACGCCCATACCGGCACAACCGTATAGCGTTAACTTTCTTCTACTCGTAATTTTTTCCATAATCTCTCGTAAATAATTTACTCAAACATAAGTATCAAGCTATAAGCGCTTTCCATCGTGCAAACCGTAGTTAACTCAACGTCAAGCCCCAGCTCTTCAATCTTTTTGCAAAGATATTGGATATATTCTTCAGCCATGCCACCCGCATAAAAGATGGTAACGATTTCGCTACCCCTTTCTTTTACCGTTTGCGCGATCGTTTCAAACACGACTTCATCAAGGGTTTCCCCTTTTTTAAGGATGCTTTTCGTGTTTTCAGCCGTGAAAAAGTCGTTCTTTTTAAGTTTTGTCGTACCAAACAAGAAATCTTTAACGGCGTGGTACACAAACACCCTATAAGCGTTGTTTACGGTATCCTTTATCGTAGAGAAGGCCTCTTGTACGCTTAAATCAAAATCAAGTACGGATAACGCGGCGTAACATTCTGCAACGGACAAGCTATTTGCAATATTTAAGTTCTTTTCTTTGTAAAGCCCGCTTGCCTGAACGCAAGTCAAAATTGAATTTGCGCTGTTCGGGAATACTATAATCTCTTTATTTTTCGCGTTTTTAAATGCTTCGATGAAATCCTGAGCCGAAGGTGCCATTTCACTTGCAATTACCACGTCAGCACCAAGTTCAATAAGCTTTTTCTGCATATAATGGTTTGTTGCAACGGCAACGATACTGAAATTACTGTTTTCGTTTTGCTGCTCGCTAACCAAAATCTTACGGCATTCTTCAGGTGCTTGCTGGAGATTTTGCACGCTCATATTTTCAATCTTAACGGTTATAAACTCACTAAATTCTTGGCAGTATTCCAAGACGCTTGCAAGCTTTCTAACGTGGACGTGCATTTTAACCTTATCGCCTTCAAGGTTTGCAACTACTGAATTACCGTGTTTTGATAGCTCTTTCCTAAACTTATTAACGTCAAAATCTTCAGCGTCAATCTTTAATTGCAATAAAGCTTCTACGCAATAGCCTAAATCAAAATTGGTATCCTTGTTTATCATTGAAAGATCTAAAACCTGACAATTTTGATCTTCGTTAGCGTCAAAACTGATTGCGTTGCCCGTTGCGTAACTTAAAAAGCCTTCAAACAAGCGAACTATCCCGCAACCACCACTATCAACGACGCCTGCTTTTTTGAGCACCGTCAATAGATTCGGCGTATTTTCTAACGATCTACTTGCCCCGTAAACGAAAATCTTTAAAAGCTGTGCGATATCTTGCATCGGCATGGCTTTTTCTACTTCCGCAACGGCTTCTCTCACAACCGTGAGCATAGTTCCTTCAACTGGCTTTGCAACGGCAGAATACGCGCGCATACAACCGTTTTTTAGTGCGACCAAAAATTCTTGCGCATCGGCTTTTTCCAAACCGCTGAACGATTCGCTGAAGCCTTTGAAAAATTGGGATAAAATAACGCCTGAATTCCCCCTTGCCCCGAAAACGGCAAAGGAAGCAAACTGGTTGGATACTTCCCCTAAATTGTCGGATGCTTCAGTTAGCGATTGATAACCGTATTTGAGCGTCATAACCATATTCGTACCGGTATCCCCGTCGGGAACTGGGAAAACGTTCATATCGTTAAGCGCTTGCCTGTTTTTTGCAAGGTTATTAATCCCGCTGTCAAGCATCGCAAGGTAACTTTTACCCGTAATTTCTTTTAACATACTTTTCCTCTTTCGTTAAACCTTAACTTTCGGCAAGAGCCTTTAAAAGTGCTTCTTTTTCGTAGCCCGAATCCTCGGACACCGGATCACCTAAAAAGTATACGCCTATCATACCTGGACCAATATTTGTTCCACAGGAACAAAATACGTCGCTAACAAATAACTTTTTGCACTTTATCGCGCTTTCGAATTGTTCTTTTAAGCTGTAAGCTAATTCTTCCCTATCGCTGTGATAGATGAATACGTATTGGTTTTCTATATCCTTTGCCACCGATTGAACGTATTTAACCGTTGCCCTTAAAGCCTTTTTTATACCTTTTGCTTTGGCAAGTACGGTTACGTAACCTTCAACGTTGGAATCACCCATCGGCTTAACGCCAACTATGTCGCCCATGATTGCTTTACCTTTGGAAATCCTACCGCGTCTTGCAATAAAGCTAAGCCCGTCGATAGGCCCCATTTGGTGAACTCTCCCCTTATTTTCTTCAAGCCAAGCGATAACCTCTTCGTAAGTTTTGCCCTGTTTTTGCAAATCAAGCGCGTACGCAACCAAAAGCCCGAAAGAACCGGACATACGCAAAGTATCAAAGCAGTAAATCTCGAAATCAGGGTTTTCAGCTTTTACTCTTTGAGCAGAAGCAACGGCAAGGCTATAAGTTGAACTGATTTTGGACGATAAAGACATGCTGATAATCGCATAGCCTTCTTCACAATATTTTTTGAAAGTCTGATAGTATTCTTCAGGGCTTGGCGTTGCGGTGGTAATAGATATTCTTTTATCCATTAACATCTTATAAAAATCAGCCCTTGAAACTTCTTCCCAGTCAAGTGAAGCGCGTAACTCCTTATCGTCAATATGGACGAAACCTTTTATATAATCTTGCAAACCAAAATACTCGCGCATTTCGGCTGACAAATCGCAATTCACATCAGGGAATATCAGGTATTTCTTCATTTTATCTCCTTGGTATTCGTGTAAAAGTATAATTTATGTAAAATTATATCACACTTTTAACATAATGTAAAGCACTTGGTTAACGTATACGTTTTTTGGGGTGTAAAAAAACCGCCTTACACGGCGGCTGAGAAAAATTTGGTTATTTTACTCATTAAACTTTTGCTTACCTGACTGTATAAAGCGTTATCAACGCCTTTATAGTAATCCTTTTTTTCTTGGTATGTTAATCTGCGCCCCTTTTGTTTTCGCGCGCTTTTTAAGCCTTGCTTGATTTGGTTTTGGTAATCAACCGAGCGTTTTGAATGCCACAACTCGTTGTGTCCTCCGCGCACTCCTCTTATTTCAAGGTATTGCACGTTAGGATTGATTATTTGCTTGCGCTTTGCCATTATTGACGTTTTATCAATTTTTACGACTTTATCTTGACTGCCCTGTACGATTAACACGGGGACTTTAACTGAGTTTATTCCACCTATTCCGTCGTAGTTGACGTAATCGCCAAACCTCATTTTTTGCATCAAGCATATAAAGGGCTTATATAAGTTTGCAAGCCTGCCTATATATTCCCGACCTTTTTCGACCATGATAGTAGCCCCATTATTTAATGGGGCTAACGCAACGCACGCCTTGACGTTTTTGTGGAGAGCAAGAACCGACGACACTGCATATCCACCAAGGCTATGTCCCACCAAATAAAAGCTTTGTAGACTAAACTTAGGGCTTGATTTAAGGTAATTTAAACAGTTATCCAGATCCACGAGCGCCTGACACATGCCGATAGTTGACCTACCCTTTGAATCGTAAACACCCGTTGCATCATAACAAAAAACGTTGAACCCACTTTTAACGAAACAATCTATCATGGGCAAAAAATCGTCCGCCCCGGAACGGTAACCATGCACTAAAACTATTAGCTTGTCCACCCCTTCAGAACAATAGTAATAGCCCTTTAATAGCGATGCTCCGCAGTTAAAATAAAACTCCTCTCTTTTTAAAGTTTCGTTCAATCTGTCGTAGCAATATTGCCCCGCGGTTAAAGCGTAATCAGGCCTTTCCCAGCGACGGAACATCCACCGATAAACGGATAGCGAAAAGCAAAGTAAAAACAGAGTGCTTGCAATAAAAATATAGAAAGCCGTCAATAAATAATAAAAATAAAGGGTGTGTGCTTCATACCCTTTATTCTTACCAAAATTATCAGGATTTAAACGTTATACTCTTAAACGCTAAATTTTTTTTATATTAAATTTTATTATGACAAAATTTACCAATTTATACGCAATTATATCGAATTGAAATCCAACGTAACATCTTGTAAATAGCGTGCCTTTTCCAGTATTTCAGAGCTTGTTGATAAGAGATACTCTTGGCCGTTTATCAGTATTTTTTTAGTGTAAACGGGGGCGTTTACGGTATTGATTTTTACAGGTCTAAAACCACCTTTACCTTCCATTTTAAAAAGGCTTTCCTTTTGCGACCAGACGGTTAAAAGCGCAACGCTATCATTTAAAGCGTTGCCTTTTATAAGGCTTTGCTTTTCTTCTTCACACAAAACCCTTTCAATAGCTTTTCCGTTCACGTCTTTAATAAACTCAATATCTACGCCAACCGGTTTTTTTGAAATGGCAACGGCCACCCCAAGATTACTGTGCGAAATGGAAAAATAACATTTATCGCATTCCCATTTTCCATCCTTACGTTTAACGAACTTTAAGTCGCTCATTTTATAACCAAAGGTGCGTTTCAGCGCGTATTCTAAAAGCTTCCAGCCAACGTATTTTTGCGTTTGAACCTTTTGGCTTTTACATTTTATTATCTCTTTATAGCGCGCCAAAGGCTGACATTTGGTTATTTCAACGTCATTTGGAATCGTCGTAACGTACACGTCCAAAATAGGAATTTGGGCTATTTTTTTTCTTATATCATCGGTTTGCTCGCTTTTTTTCTTACCAAAAACACACTCGTAAACAAAATGCTCACAGTTGTTGTGTAAAAGATTATAACCCTTTTGACCAAGGCGCGAAAAAGCAATTTTAACCGACTTTTTACGGGAAAAACGTAAACCGTCCTTAAATTGGACGACCCCCCTTTCAAGATCCCCGTCCAATAAAAAACCGTCAATATCGGTTATACAAACCTCAACCTGGTTGTCTTTTACGTTTTGACGGGCAAGCGGATTAAGACCAAACTGAACGACCTGATCCTCGTTAACGAAAAGCCCGTAATGATATAAAACACCCGCTTTTACACGGATAACGTCGCCAAACTTAGGCAACTTATAGTCCCATTTCATTATTCAACCTTTTTTTCGATATAATCTATAACGCTTTCAAGGGTTTTTAACTCGCTTGAGTCGATATCGTCAAAGCGAATACCAAAAAACTCCTCAATAGCGATTACCATATATAAAATACCAACGGAATTCAAACCTAAATCGGTAACTAGATTACTTTTTTCATCAAATTCAACGCCGTTTGACCGTGTGGTAACCTTATAGATATCGTATAATTTTTCTTTAATTTCACTACGCTTCATTTGTCTTTCTTAAAATTTTCATACTGGGTGAACGCTCAAAATCACTATCCCTTACAACAATTTTATTAATTTGCATAAAAGATGGGAGTTTTGCGTTAATTTTGTTAATTTCCTGCTTCAAATATTCAATTTTATCTTCTACGTCCACTTTGTTCAAGGTAACGTACCTTGGGTAAACTTCAAGCGCCAATCTTCCTTGGTCAAGATAAACTAAACTATCCTGAACGATTTCAAGCTCGTTAAACCTAATTTCAACCTCTTGCGGGGAAATATTTTCGCCAGAAGGTAAAACTATGACTTCCTTTACCCTGCCCGTAATATAAAGCATGCCTTCTTCGTCAAATCTGACAAGGTCGCCCGTTTTAAACCAACCGTCTTCGTAAGCGTTTTGATTTTCTTCAGGCTCGCCAAAATACCCTTCCATCATGTTAGGGCCTTTAAGCCATAACTCGCCGTTGACAACCTTGCACAAGATATCGTCGTAAACGTAACCAACTGATTCGGGTTTTTCAAGACTTTTTGGGTTACCGCTGACAAGGTTAGCGCTTTCAGTAAGACCGTAACCCGCGAGCATCGCAATGCCTAATTTTTCATATTCCTTTATAAGGTAGGGCGAAACGGCCGCAGCGCCACAAATTATAACCTTCATGTCGTCGCCAAGCATATTTCTGCCAAATTGCTTGGATAAATTAAGCGCCATTTCAGCAACGGCAGGAACTAAAACGATAATTGTTGGCTTAAAAACGGCTATATCACGGAACATATCTTTATTGTTTTTACAAATAAACAAGGTGCTACCCGTGTATAAGCTGGTAAGCAGGTTTCTTATAAGCCCAAAAACGTGCGTTAATGGTAAAACGAGCATATATCTCAGCCCAAAAACTTCTTTCGTGCCAAAACACCCGTTTTTAACACCACGCATAACTGCGCCGTTGGAAAGTAACGCACCCTTGCTTTTTCCCGTCGTACCACCCGTAAAAATAACCGTACAAGGCTCGTTAGCTCCAACGTTACAGCAAGGTGCTTCGTCATCCTCACGTACGCTTTCATTCATTAAAGCTAAGGCGCCGTTTTTAAGCTTAATAATTTCAAGCCTTTCTTCAAACGCCGAAAAGTAAGCCAAAGCTTTGAGCTGGAATTTCAAGCTGCACCCGAACACAGCCATTTTATCAAGATGTGGAGGCAACAAAACTGCAACTGCACCCATTGTTGTTACGGCTAAAAAATAAATCGCAAAATGCACGGAGTTTGGCATAAAAATACCAACCTTATCTCCCCTTTCAACACCTTGTTTTTTAAGGTACGCCCTAACGCTTCTTACACGCGCGTCAATTTGGGCAAAGGTAAAAGACTCTCCGTCGATAATCGCTTGTTTTTCGGCATAATTTTCCACGCAGTTTTGCCACATTTGACTTACGCTTTCGTAGTCAACTATTTTAGACCAGGTTTCCGCATCTGTAAACTTTTTAAAAACTGATTGCAAATTAATTACCTCTCTTTTGTCTTTTGTAAGCTTTTAAGCTTTCGACTTTATCTTTTAAGATTTGGCTTATTTCTTCGATTTGCTCCATCGAAGGCATAGGCCCGTATATTTTAGCAACGTCAATAGGCTCTCCAATAACGACCGTTACACGGCTATACCAACGCTCCCCTTTGATAATACAAATAGGCACGATTGGTTTTTGACTTAAAAGAGCCATCAACACTACGCCAGACTTATATTCTTGCTCCTTATTTTCGCTTAGGTTTACAGAGCCTTCAGGGAATATCACCACGGCTTTGTCTTCTTTTAAAGTATCGCAAATTAAGTGTAGGTCTTTAAACGAAAAATTCTCTTTATCAATCAGAATGCAATGCATCGTTTCAAAAAGGAATTTTCTTAGTTTAGTCCTTGCAACCTCCTTGGTGGCAATGCTGTGTAGTCGCCTATACCAAAGCGCGCAATGTAAAATTATAGGGTCTATAAAAGTAACGTGATTGGACGCCATCAGCACACCGCCTTTTATGCGTTTAGGCACGTTTTCATTCTCGCGTATTATCCTCGGTCTAACCCAGATAAACGCGGGCAAAAACCCCGTAATTTTAACAAAATCGTATGCAAAATTACCTTTTGTTTTTTTCGTCTTGCGCTTTGCCATATTAACCGTTTTTCTTTATAATGAATTCCGCAAATTGCTTTACGGTTGTAAAAGTCTCCTGTTTAAAATCATCCTGCCCCAGATTGTAATCATCCCTGATTTTATTAACCAATAGTAAATAATCAAGACTACTTCCGTTAAGGTCGTTAAAAAAGTTACTATCAGGCTCAATTTGAACGTCATTGTTATCTAAAACCTCTTTAAAAAGGTTTATAAGGGCAGTTTCAAGCTCGGTCAGTTCCTCTTTAGCAGTTTTATTTTCTAACGAAATTGCCTGTATTTTACCCGTTTTAAGCCACTTAGATATTTTCGTGCGACTTACCTTAAAGTCATTTTCATCCACAAGTGGGCTTAAGGTTATTATTATTTTTTTAACCTCCGCACCAGATTTAACGTTTTGCAATTGACGTTTGACGGTTTGTTCAATTCGCCTTAATTTTTCAACGTTTACCCAGCCGTTTAATTTTACTATAAGCGTAGGCTCGTCGTTTTCACCTTTAACCAAACAACAACTATCAACGCCGTCAATTTTAATGGTTCGTTCAACGAATTCCGGATTGATATTTTCACCGCTTGAGGTAATAATCAAATCGTCATTACGACCTAAAAGGTAATATTTGCCATCTTTTTCAAGCGCTAAATCACACGTAGCAAACCAATCGTTAAAATCGCAAACCGTTTGGTTTCCGTTGCTAATAATTTTATAGGCACGCGTTTTACTTTTTACAAACAACTGCCCGTTTTCCACCTTGTATTCGGTAAACGAAAAAGGCTTACCAATTGAACAAAGGTTGCGTTCCTTACGGCGTGGCGACGTATCAACCGACGTTATGCCAATTTCAGTCATACCGTAACCGTTAACGGTAAAATACCCTATCGCGTTTAAAAAACTGATAGTGTCTCCGTTAGGAGCACTCCCACCCGAAATCATTACGCGGATGCTATCACCGAAAATTTTGTCACGTATTTGCTGGAAGGCGTACTTTGACACGACGTTACCTAAAACTTGATTCTTGCTAACGAATTTAGAAGCCTTAACGAACTTATTATAGGTCTTTTCCCCACGCGCACGGATTGCTTTTATAGCCTGCTTATAAACCTTATCGAACACCATAGGAACGGCGAAAAAGTGTGTTACTTCGTGTCTCCTAACCGTGCGAAGCAAGGTTTGTGGTGATAAATCGTTTAAAAAGACGAACGTTCTTGCAAAAAAACCAAACCATAAATACACGACGGTAAAACCAAACACGTGATAAAAAGGTAATAGCGCAAGCAGTTTGATTTCGCCCTTATAGTTTGATTTGATTTGTGGAAAGCTTTTAACGATATTCAAACTATCCAATACCTGGTAATAAAAATTTTCGGCGTTATACGCGCAAAGCTTAACGTTACTGGTCGTACCTGAGGACATAAATAAAACCTCTCCCCCCCAGCTTGTAAACGGGCTTGTTTCACCACCCAAAATATCTTCAAGCGTAAGGGTTTTTACGCCGAAATCTTTACCGCTTGAAACAACCCAAGCAGCATCCGTTTCGCAAAGTGCTTTTAAAACGACCTCGTCAGGGAGCCTTGAATTAATTAGCAACGGATTACAACCACACATCAATATTGCCCAAAAGGTTTCAATCCATTCTTCGCCGTTATCCATGTATAACCCAACGACTTTGCCTTCCTGGTTTAAAAGCTTTGCTTTTAAATGTTGTCCAATCAGTATGGCTTTTTGCTTACATTCCCCGTAGGTGCATCTATTAATCTTAAAGCCTTTAGACGTTTCAACCATGACGTTATCAGTTTGCTCAAACATAAACTCAAACAAACTGCTAAAGGTTTTTTCACTGCTTGTAAAGCGATTTAATTTTTTAATAATAAAGGTTTCCAGTTTCCTTTCGCCGTTGATATGCTTAATTTTCATTATAATACCCTTTTTTAGCCGTTAAATAACGCTACCGTGCGCCTCCTAACGTTTACGATGGTCAATCGTGTGATATTGCCGAGATGATAAGGTTCAATTTTATACTTTTTTGCAGTTAAAATTCCTTTGTAACTATTTAAAACGATTGGCTTTTATTTATTTTATCACATTCCTTTCCAAATGGGAACAAATTTGCAGATAATTATCATTATTTTGAAGAATAATTATAATTTGGCTTACTTTTTAAGTGAACCGCAACTTGTAACAACCAATTCAGCCCGCGTTTTTTTATCGCGTGGTCTACAGGAACAAAGTTTTGACGATAAAAAAGGCCGATATGGTTTTTACACCATATCGGCGCTGTTATCAGATTAAAGATTATTCAGTTACTTCTTCAACTTCAACTTCATCTTCAACTACTTCGGTTTCAGCGTCGTTATTAACCGTCTTTTTTGAAGTGATTAAGTTTACGATAATACCTAAAATCAAAGCGCAAGCAACTGAAGTTAATTTTACCTCACCGATATTAAGCACTAATTGGCCTACGCCTGCGATTAACACGGTTGAAACGGTGAAAAGGTTTCTGTTATCGTTAAGGTCAACCTTTTGTATCATTTTTAAGCCCGAAACTGCGATAAACCCGTAAAGAGCAAAGCAAACGCCACCCATTACGCAAGAAGGAATTGTTGCAAGTAAGGTAACGAACGGTGCAAAGAAAGCTGCTAAAATACAGATGATTGCAGCCGTTAAAATGGTTACGACTGAAGCGTTACCCGAAATTGCAACGCAACCGACTGATTCGCCGTAAGTGGTGTTTGGACAGCCACCAAAGAAAGCACCTGCCATTGAGCCTACACCGTCGCCAAGTAAGGTTCTATGTAAGCCTGGTTTTTTGGTTAAGTCAGTACCGATAATGGTTGAAATGTTCTTGTGGTCTGCAATGTGTTCTGCAAATACAACGAAGGCAACTGGTACGTAAGCAATTGCAATCTCTGCAACGTAAGCAAAGTCAATGTTTTTAAAACCACCAAATGCTTTAACAAAACTAAATTCAGGTAACCAAGCCATATCGTTAAAGAGTGCAAAGTTGATAATTTGAAGCTCTGGGTTTTTAGTTGCGATGCCGATTACGGTAAAGATTGTAGCCACTAAATACCCTGCTAAAATACCGATGATGAAAGGTATAATTTTAATCATTTTCTTGCCGTAAACCGATGCGATAATAACGGTTAATAAGGTTACGATACCACATAAAAGCGTTAGCCAAGGGTTAGCCGTTGAAACACCTCCCTTTGACAAGTCGCCAACAGCGTTAGTCGCAAGCGATAATCCGATTATTGCAACCGTTGGGCCGATAACCGATGCTGGCATAATCTTGTTAATCCAATTAACGCCTACAAATTTAACGGCTATAGCGATAACAACGTACACCAAGCCTGCTAAAACCGCGCCGATAATCAAGCCAAGATAACCAAGTGAAGCAGTTGCCGCACCAGCAAAAGCCGCCGTCATTGATTCAATAAAAGCAAATGACGAGCCAAGGAAAACAGGACTTTTAAATTTTGTGAACAATAAGTAAACGATTGTGCCTACGCCTGCGCCTAAAAGAGCTGCAGATTGACTCATAGCGTTTTCACCTATTAAACCTGCTTTACCGTTAATGATAACGGGCACTACGATTGTTGCCGCTAAGATTGCAAGCACTTGTTGTAAAGCGAAAACTATGGTCTTAAAAAAACCGGGTCTGTCGCTTACGCCGTAAACTAAATTTGTTTTGTTCATTGGTTATATCCTCCAAAAAAATTATCTTTAAGCATAAAAAAAATGAAGACCGAAAAGCCTTCATTTAAAAAACGATATCAAATAAATTGGAAAAGAAGCGAAAGAAACAGTAACGCCGTGGAATAATTGCATTTTAATATTGGTTGATTTGGCAATTATTTGGCGCATACCGTTTTTATCTCCACACAAATTTTTCCGATTATACCAAATTGAAATAAAAAACGCAACAACTTTACACGCAAAAAACGACCTTTTTCAAAAAATTTACACACTTTTTTTAGTAGTGAAAATAGCTTTAGCTTTTTTAGGGTTTAACGCGAAAAATATTTTACAAGAATTGACTTGATTTTTTCGTGACAATATGTTATATTAGTATGTGTGCGCTTAAATTGGTTTAAATTTGAGCTTTAAACTGACTTTTTAGCGCACAAACGGAGATACAATAGTGAAAATAAGCTTGTTTTTACTAAAGTTTAAATTTACACTTTAAAAGGAGAAAACGTTTTATGCTTCATTTTGCAAACCCAGAAGTTAAGTCATCAATCTCTGAAGACGGAAGAACAGGTAGAATTGAAATTTTCCCCCTTTCACGTGGTTACGGCATTACCTTAGGCAACGCTTTAAGGCGCGTTTTGTTAAACTCAATCCCGGGCGTTGCGCCAACGCAAATTATGCTTAACGGCGATAACGGGCTTGTATTACATGAATTTTCGTCACTCCCAGGTGTAAAGGAAGACGTTTGTGATATCGTGTTAAACGTAAAGGGTATTTTGGTTGTTTTAAACAAAATGTCAACCTATAAGTCGGTTATCGACGTTGTTGGCCCTTGCGTTGTTACCGATAAGGACCTTTCAACCGACGGTAATTTAATAGTTATCAACCCCGACCATCATATTGCCACCGTTGAAGACGGACACCGTTTTTATATGGAAATAACCTTTAGCGAAGGCGAAGGCTACGTTAGTAGTGCTGAAAACCGTGCGCAATGCGTTGACGCGCCACTTGGCACGATTTTCGTTGATTCCATTTACACACCTGTTAGACAGGTTGGTTATTCGGTTGAAAATATGCGCCACGAAGACCGTGACGGCTTTGAACGTTTGATTTTAGACGTAACCACCAACGGTATTCAGCCGGTTAATAAGGCGCTTGCCTTGGCTGGTAGTATATTATCAAAGATGTTTAGCGCAGTTGCAACGCTTTGCGACGGTTGTTTTGACGATATTACACTTATCCCTAACGCTGGCAACCAAAAGCTTGCAATACTTTCAACCACCATTGAAGAACTTGATTTAACCGTTAGAAGCTTTAACTGCTTAAAACGCGCTAACATTAACACCGTTCAAGAGCTTATCTCTAAAACCGAAGATGACATTTTCAGGCTCCGTAACTTTGGTAAAAAATCTTATGAAGAAATTAAAGCCAAGCTACAATCAATGGGTTTGGACTTTGCAAAACAATAAAAAATTAAGCCACCAAAGGTGGCTTTTTTTAATTTATAAAAGGCTTGGTTGATTGCAAATGCAAGCAACCAACTGACCTAAACACTTAAAGCAAGCGCAAGACATTATTCATTATACATTATTCATTAAAAAGTGTGGCTATAAGCCGATTAACGGCTTATTGCCACACTTTTTGTTAAACCTTAAAGCAACTGCCACCAATAAATTCACGCAAGAGTGAATTGCAAGGTATAATGCTTTCGTCTTCGATTGGATGGAAGTATTTAAGATATTTAATCAAACGGTTTGCAACCAAATATTGCGGGTCGCTTGTTTTAATTTCCCTTAACGCAGGCAGTGCTTTTGTCCTTAACACGCAAAGCTCGTACGATAATGCTGAATTAAATACAAAATCTGCGCTTTCTTGGTACGGGTAAATCCACTTAAACTCACCGCTTCTTACCGATTGCCACATATCAATAGTGGTTGCCGCTGGGCAGTTTCTAAACTTCATATCGCGCACAATACGTCTTATAAGCCTTAAATTGGTGGTGCTTAACGGCGAGTGGTCGTCAATGTTGATTTGTGCCTGTGGCGCAATGTAAATTTTGTATTTTTGGTGCTTTGGTATTGACGCGGTTAAGACTTCGTTTAGCGCGTGGATACCTTCAATAATAATCGGGCTGTATTGGTCAACCCTAATGGTTTTACCCACTTCGCGCTTGCCCGTTTTAAAGTTAAAGCAAGGCAAGGTTACGGTTTCACCGTTAATAAGGTCGAATAAATCCTTGTTAAACTGCTCGATATCAAGACAATTTATATGCTCTAAATCAAGTTCAGGTCTTGGCTTGCCCTGAATTTGGCAAATTTTTTCCTTTTCAAAGTAATAATCGTCAAGCGAAATGGTTACAGGGTTGATACCACGGGATAAAAGCTCAATTCTTAAACGGTTGCAGAAGGTCGTTTTACCACTTGAGCTTGGCCCTGCGATTGCAATAAGTCGAATGTTTTCGATGTCGTTTTCAATATTTTGCCCAAGTTCTGCAAGCATTCTGTTGTGCCTTGCTTCGCAAACGTGCACGAATTCCAAAATCTTGTCTTCTTCAAACTTTTTATTGATTTGTGGCACGGTTTGAAGCTTTGTCCTTTTAGACCATCTATAAGCTTGTTGCAGGGTTTTGCCGTAGGTTGCTTCTTCCACAAATTTAGGAATTTGCGCGTTCAATTCATAGCGTGGGTACTGTATTATTATACCAGGGCTGTACGGCGTTATCGTGTAATTGCCCAAGCACCCAGTTGAAGCCAACATATACGAGTGCATATAGTTGTAATAGTCGCCACACTTATAAACGTGAGCGATGTTTTCAGGACGATATTTTAAGATTTTCGCCTTGTCTTTAAAGCCGAATTTTTTATAAAGCTTATTGGCTTCATTTATAGACAAAGTTACGCGTTCAATCTTCAAATCTGCGTCTATAAGCCGTTTAACTTCAGTTTTTATAGGCTCAACTGCCCTTGACATATTAAAGTTTTTGCCTACTGGCTCGCAAAAGATTGACCTTGAAACGTTATAGCTAAACCTTATATTAACGTCGGGGTAAATGTTATAAAAAGCCATTGCAACAACGTAGCGCAAGGTTGCTTCGTACGCGCGCGTTGCTTCAATATGGTCAAGCCCTAAAAACTTGATGGTCATACCGTCGTTTTTTTCGGACAAGGCGTAGTTTAATTCCTTAACCTGCGCGCCGACTTGACAAACCAACTGCTCACGCATATTTGCTTTATCGCATAACTCGATTATCTTCGTCCCCTTTTCTACTTGAACCCACTGTTCATTAAGTTTAATTTTAATCATACATTTTTCTCCATTATATTTAAGATATATTTTTCATAACTTGGTAGAGCTATTATTATAACACAAGATATCTCCTTTTGCAATAGTTACTGCAAAAAAACTTTATCAGGTTATAAAATTTATTGTCGTTTAAGCGAAAAACCACGGCAAATTCGCCGTGGTTTTAATAAATTTTAGATGGATTTTTTATTAATAAGTGCCCGTATAGGTCGTTTAACGGCACTTTTTATTATTCACCTTTTTTTGATTTTTTAACAGCAATAACAACAAACGCTGAAGCCATTAATGCAAGTGAAACTTCTATTGCGCCATAGCCAATGCTTGCAGCACAACCAACGATTACTTGTGGTTCGTTATTATTGTTATTTGAAGATTGAACTTGACGCTCGCAAACGTCACAAAGACCATCGTTGTCAAGGTCTTGGTGTTTTTCTAAATCGTTACGGTTTGCCGTGTGACCACAGGTTGCAGCGTGCCAATGGAAGGTTGCGTCAGAGCTCCAATCATCGCTAAACGTGTGTTCGTGAGCTGGTGGAGTTACGATTTCTTCTTCGATTTCGTAACCGCAAACGTCACAGTAACGGTCGTTGTTAGAGTCAACGTGTTCACCAAGAGAGTCTGTTAAATCGCTATGCTCACAGGTTGCAGCGTGCCAATGGTTGGTTTCGTTGGTAGTCCATTCTTGGCTGAAGGTATGTTCGTGAACTGGTGGGGTTACGATTTCTTCTTCCATTTCGTAACCACAAACGTCACAGAAACGGTTGCCGTCGTTATCCTGGTGAGCGTTAAGGCCGTCTATTTGGTCGCTATGCTCACAGGTTGCTACGTGCCAGTGGTTGGTTTCGTCACTTGACCACTCGGGGCTAAAGGTGTGCTCGTGCACAGGTGGGGTAACCGTACCGCTACCGCCCGATGTACTGCCGTAAGTAATTTCAATACTTAAAACGTAGCATACGCCCGAACCCGTGTAGTTAATTGTAAAGTATGGGTCGCCAGTATTGATTTCCCAAGTCGTGCCCTCGTCACAAGCGTTCTTCTTACCGTGTGACGTACCTGTCGTTGGGTATTTTGAAGAATTACTTGAATAAGGTGTAGCACTGGTGAGAATTTCAAATTGCTTTTCACCCGTGGTGGTAATGGTTATTGATTTAATACCGCCTTCAAGCGCTGTGGTGTTATAGAAATAGTGATATGACTTACTATTATTGATTTGGATTTTAGATGGTTCGCCCGCATACATAAAGGCTTGACCCTTTACACCCTCTTCAGTTGTGAAGGTTTGCCAAGCGTATGCACCGCTACCTGAGAAGCTTGAACGTGTAATTGTGGTAGTGGTTAATGAGTTTTGGTCTACCGTAATACCGCTTACCGTTGCTTGAAGACTGCCAAGCTTACAAATAACCGTTGTCGTACCTGCGGAAAGAGTTTCCTTACCCGTAGTTCCATCAACCCAAGTGCAGCCTGTGTTCGCAACTGTTTTTGAAGTGCCGTCAGAATATTTAACCAAAACGGTTAAGCCCGTTGGGTCAAACTTACTGCCTGATAGATATTGAGTTTTGGTTGGCGTACCGCTGATTGAAATGCTGGTTGGAACTTTAACCGTGATAGTTAAGGTTGCCTTTACGGTGCTATCTGCTGAAGAAGCCGCCGTAATTGTGCAAGTGCCTTGACCAACAGCCTTTACAG
>JAZTYT010000178.1:0-2884 GCA_045637045.1 Christensenellaceae bacterium
GAAAAATTATAGCCACCAACACCCTTTAGCATTTTAGGAAGCGCAATATTATTTTCCCCAAATTTAGCAAGCCTTTCAACGTTAGGCCCACCAGGGTATTGAAGCCCTAAAACGCGTGCAACCTTATCAAAGGCTTCGCCAACGGCATCGTCAAGCGTGCCACCTAAAAGCTTAAGCTTGGTGTAGTCTTCAACAACGGTAATCGCAGTATGCCCACCTGAAGCTAAAAGCCCGATAAACGGTGGTTTTAGCTGGGTATCGGCAAGATATGCCGCCGCCATATGTCCCCTAATATGGCTAACGCCAATTAGCGGTATTGAAAGTGAAAACGCCAATGCTTTAGCATAAGATAATCCAACTAATAGCGCCCCTAAAAGCCCTGCGCCGTAGGTTACGGCAATAGCGTCGATATCGCTAAAATTAAGCCCTGCCTTTTTAAGCGCACCGTTAACTGCGTCAGACACGGCGTCAGTATGCGCGCGTGAAGCAATCTCCGGCACTACGCCACCGTATTTAGCCTGCTCTAAACTTGAACTTATAATTTCCTGCGACAAAATAACCCGTCCACCCTGAACAAGCGCGGCGGCAGTTTCATCACAAGAAGATTCTATGCCTAAAATGATAGGATTTTCTTTTATGGGTAATTGATTTATTTTTTCAAAATAATCCATAAAACACCTTGTTAATCGCCTTATAGCCCGATTTTAATCAATCAAGCCCTTTTTAAGTGCGTTTTAAATATTCAACGATAAACCCGTCGATATCGCCGTCCATTACGGCTTGGATATTACCCGTTTCAAACCCCGTGCGATGATCCTTAACCATAGTGTACGGGCAGAAAACGTAACTGCGTATTTGACTGCCAAACTCAATTTTTTTGATGTCGCCCTTAAGCTCCTGAGCTTCCTGCATACGCTCGGATTCGCGCTTTTCAACAAGCTTTGAAATAAGCATCTTCATTGCCTGCTCACGGTTTTGCACCTGGCTTCTTTCGTTTTGGCAAGCAACTATTATGCCCGTTGGAAGGTGGGTTATACGTATTGCCGATTCGGTCTTGTTAACGTGTTGACCACCTGCCCCCGATGAACGGAAGGTGTCAACCTTAAGCTCGTCAGGGCGAATTTGAATTTCGTCGGAATTGTCAATCTCGGGCATAACCTCAAGCGAAGCAAAAGACGTGTGACGCCTTGCGTTTGAGTCAAAGGGTGAAATTCTAACCAACCTATGCACGCCCTTTTCAGCCTTAAGATACCCGTAAGCGTTTTCGCCTTCAATCTTAAAGCTCACGCTTTTAATGCCAGCATCGTCGCCAGCAAGACGGTCAAGCTCAACAAGCTTGTAGCCGTGCTTTTCAGCGTAACAAATGTAAAGCCTGTAAAGCATTTCAGTCCAATCGCACGCTTCAGTTCCACCTGCGCCTGCGTGTAGGGACATAATTGCGTTAAGGTCGTCGTACTTACCCTTTAAAAGGGTTTGCAGTCTGATTTCTTCAATTTCTTTTTCAGCGTTCAAAAGCTCCTTGTCAATCTCCGGTAAGAAGGAATCGTCGTCTTCTTGTGCAGCAAGTTCGACAAGCTCTTCAGCGTCGGCAAGGGTTTTATAGCTGTCGTCGATTAAAGAAATTTTACGCCTTAAAGCCTGCGCCTTTCTTGCAAGCTCGGTTGAGCGCGCTAAATCACCCCACACGTCGGGGTTTTGTTGCTCAAGCTCGATTTCAACAAGTTGCTTTCTTGCATTATCTATATCAAGCGAATTTTTAGCTTCGTCTAAAATTTCTTTAAGCTCTTTAAACTTTTCGTAATATAAATCGGTTCTAATCATAATCTTTTATGGTTTTCGCCATTTTTATTCACACTAAAACGCGCGAATAAACGCCCTATAGACGGGTTTTTAAAATAAAAACCCTTGATTACTTACCACAGCAGTTTTTATATTTTTTACCACTACCACATGGGCAAGGCTCATTTCTACCAGGCGCTTTGTCAACCTTAACCGGGCGCGTTGCTTGTTGTGGGAGATGGCTTTGTGACATATTATAGGTCTTGTTTTGAACTTCCTTTGAAGGCATACGCTCAATATTTACGGTAAGCTTTAATAAAACCCTAATGGTTTCTTCACGTATTGCTTCGGTCATTTCCTCAAACATTTCGTGACCTTCTTTTTTGAACGCGTTGATTGGGTTTTCGTTAGCGTATGAACGGAGCGAAATACCGCGTTTTAACTTGTCCATTGCGTCGATATGGTCAATCCAACGCTTGTCAACCGTCTTTAATAAAATGATGCGTTCGACTTCATAAAAGTCAATGCCACGTTCCTTGTGTTCAACAATCTTTTCTTCGTATTGACGGATAACTTCATCAACGCACTTATCCAAAAGCTTGTCGTAATATAAACGTTCTAAATCTTCATCGGTGATAAGGTTGGTTTCAGGCACTAACGCAAAGCGTTCTAAAGCTTCGTTAATCTTGTCCTTATCCCAGGTTGCAGGCTTATCAGGGTCAGGAATACCGTCAACCAAGATGTCCGCAATATAGTCGGGGATAAATTTTAAAACGTCTTCGTGTACGTTTTCACCGCGTAAAACCTTCATACGCTCACCGTACATAACGTGGCGTTGGGTGTTCATAACGTCGTCGTATTCGATAACGCGTTTTCTGGCGCTGAAGTTCCTGCCTTCAATGTTGCGTTGCGCGTTTTCGATACCACGCGAAAGCATCTTGGCTGAAAGCGGGGTGTCTTCGTCCATCTTGAACATTTTGTACATTGACTGCATTCTATCCCCACCAAAGCGCGCTGAAAGATCGTCTTCTAACGAAATGTAGAAAACTGACGAACCCGGGTCGCCTTGACGTCCTGCACGACCACGCAACTGGTTGTCGATACG
>JAZTYT010000179.1:0-7732 GCA_045637045.1 Christensenellaceae bacterium
ATTGTTTTTTGTGTTAAATAATGTTATATTATTATATATACTTAAATTTATTACCTTAAGGTGAATTATGGAAAAACGCGTACTTATTAAAGAAATTTTTACACATAGCGAAAATTTTGCAAACGCTCAAGTTACGGTAAAGGGCTGGGCAAGAACTATAAGAGATTCAAAGTCTTTTGGTTTTATTGAACTTAATGACGGTAGCTTTTTCAAAAATTTACAAATTGTTTTTGAAAGCCAAATTATCGATAATTACGATGAAGTCGCACGCCAAAACGTTGGCGCTGCATTTACCGTTGAAGGCAAAATCGTTTTAACGCCCGAAGCAAAGCAACCACTTGAACTTAAAGCAACTAAAATCGTGGTTGAAGGCACTTCAACGCCCGATTATCCACTTCAAAAGAAGCGCCACAGTGTAGAATACTTGCGTGAAATTGCATATTTGCGCCCACGCACAAATTTATTCGGCGCGGCTTTCAGGGTGCGTAGCGAAGCGGCTTTTGCTATTCATAAATTCTTTAATGAAAGGGCATTCGTTTACGTTCATACTCCAATTATCACGGGCAGTGACTGTGAAGGAGCAGGCGAGATGTTCCAGGTTACCACTATGAATATGGACAAGCCAAAGCTTAACGACAAAGGTCAAGTTGATTATACGCAAGACTTTTTCAACAAAAAAGCTTCGCTTACCGTTTCCGGGCAATTAAACGCTGAAGCGTTTGCGCTTGCTTACGGCAACGTTTACACCTTTGGGCCTACCTTCCGTGCTGAAAAGTCAAACACGGCGCGTCACGCGGCAGAATTTTGGATGATTGAGCCCGAAATGGCATTTGCCGACCTTTGTGACGATATGGAAGTTGCTGAAGCAATGGTTAAATCCGTAATCAGCCATGTAATGCAGACCTGTCCAAACGAATTGCAGTTCTTTAATCAGTTTGTAGATAACGGCTTAATTGAAAGACTTAACAACATCGTTAATTCTGATTTCGTGCGCTTAACCTATACCGAAGCAATTACGATTTTAGAAAAGCATAAGGATAAGTTTGAATTCCCGGTATTCTGGGGCTGTGATTTACAAAGCGAGCACGAAAGATACATCACTGAAACGGTATTTAAAAAGCCAGTCTTTTTAACCGACTATCCAAAGGAAATCAAAGCCTTTTATATGCGTTTAAACGACGACGGCAAGACCGTTGCCGCTGCCGACCTTTTAGTTCCTGGTATCGGCGAGCTAATCGGTGGCAGTCAACGTGAAGAAAGAATTGACGTTTTAGTTAAACGTATGCAGGAATGTGGTTTAAACGAAGAAGATTATTGGTGGTATCTCAACTTGCGTAAATTCGGTGGCGTTAAGCACGCAGGCTTTGGCCTTGGCTTCGAAAGAATGATTATGTACCTTACGGGCATATCAAATATTCGTGACGTTTTACCTTTCCCACGCACGGTTGACAACTTAAATTACTAATATGTTAAGCAAGCTTTTGGGCTGTGAAAGCCAAATTGGATACCAATTTAAAGATAAAAATTTGCTTATTAAGGCGTTTACACACGCATCATACACAAATGAAAATGCAAGCGCCAAGGACAATGAAAGGCTTGAGTTTTTAGGTGACTCGGTATTAGGGCTTGTCGTTGCAGAACGCTTGTTTTTAACGGTAAAAGAAGGCGATGAAGGTTGTTTAACAAGGCTTAAACAACGGCTTGTTTCTAAGAAGCCACTTTCAAAATCTATTATTGACGCAGGGCTTGATAAGTTTATTATTATGGGCAAGGGCGAGCAAAAGCAGTTTGAAGGCGGTAGGGTAAGCATTACGGAAAACCTTTTTGAAGCAATAGTTGGCGCAATTTATCTTGACGGTGGAATAACGCCAGCTAAAGAGTTCATCTTTAAAATGCTGGATTTTGATCGGGTTTTAAGTCAAACTGACGACTTGTCAAATAACAATAGCGACCACAAAACGAGCCTGCAACACTTCGTTCATAAAAATAAGCTTGGCGAAATTCAATATAAGGAAATTTCGGTAAGCGGTCCGCCACATAATCCTACGTTTACGATGGCGGTAATTATAAATGATAAAGTCATTGCAACCGAGCAAGGGCAATCACACAAAAAAGCCGAACAGCGCGCCGCGTTTAAGGCTTTGCAAATTTTAACAAACAAGGAATAACTTAAGTTGAATTTTGAAAAAATTGAAATGGCGGGGTTTAAATCCTTCGCTGATAAGGTAGAAATTATTTTTAATAACGGCGTTACTGCAATCGTTGGGCCAAACGGCTGTGGTAAGTCAAATATCGCAGACGCTATTCGCTGGGTTTTAGGTGAACAATCTGCTAAATCATTGCGTGGTTCAGCTATGTCCGACGTAATCTTTAGTGGTACGCAAAATAGAAAGTCACTTTCTTATTGTGAAGTTTCACTCTATTTTGACAACTCTGAAAAGATCTTCAAAAGCGTAGATTACAGCGAAGTTATCTTAACGCGTAAGCTATTTAGAAGTGGTGAAAGTGAATATTACATCAATAAGCAACCATCACTTTTGCGTGAAATTGTTAAGCTTTTGCACGAATGTGGCGTTTCTAAGAGCGGGTACTCTGTAATTGGGCAGGGTAAGGTTCAACAAATCGTTGAATCAAAGCCTGAAGACAGACGTTCTATATTTGAAGAAGCCGTCGGTATTGCTCAAGCAAAGGTGAAAAAGCTTGAAACCGAGCGTAAGCTTGAAAGGGTGCATTCTAACCTTGTTAGAATTTTCGATATGACTTCGCTTATGGAAAAGAAGCTTGAGCCACTCCATAACGCAGCCGAAAAAACTAAAAAGTACAGGATGCTTTCTGAAGAGCTTAAATACCACGAAATCAACAATTATTTGTATCAATACAATAACGCAAATTCGGTTAAAGAAAAGATTTACACCCGTATTAACGGCTTAAAGGAAGAAAGCGCATTGAGAAACCAGGAATTGGAAGAAGCAATCAATCGCGCTAACTTTAGCCGTGAAGAAATTCAAAAAATCGACGTTGTTATCGACAAAATACATAGTGAAATCCTTTCAAAATCATTAAGCCACGAGAAAATGAAAGGTCAAAAAGACCTTTATAATGAAAAAGTTTCAGCCATTAGGGCTGAAATGGAGCGTTTGAATAACGATACGGCTGAAAGAAAGGAAAAGTTACGTCTTTTAGAAAAGGCAATAAGCGCTCAAAAGCAAAATCTTGAAAAATGCGCGAACGACAAGCACTTGCTTGGTAATAAGCAACAGCAATTAAACAACGAGCTTGCAAAATTATTAACTGCTATCGCGCAGGATGAAAGCGCGACTAACGAAGCAAGAAGCACGGTTTTAAAGGCTGCTGAAACTTTAGCCGATATCAGCAAAAATTTAGGTTCTTTGGATAAGGAAAAGTCCTTTATCACCGACCAACAAAGAAACATTATTGAAAGAGTGAACGAGCTTACTTTAGTTATTTCACAACTTCAAGCTGAAAAGTCAAAGATTTTGGCTGAAATTGAACAAAATCAAGCAACGCAAACCAAACTCACAGAAGAAATAACGAAAGTTGAAGGTCTAATTCAAGATTACAACAACAAAACTTCTGAATTATCAAATAGAATTTACAAGCTTAATATCCATTTAAGCTCTTTAGAAGCTAACCGTAAGATGTATTCAGATATGAAGGATACCTTTGACGGTTACCCGACTTCGGTTAAAAAATTGATGTTTTCAGCTAAAGAAAACGCTGAAATCAGTTCTAAAATCAAAGGCGTCGTTGCAAACGTTATTAAAACCGACGAAAAGTACGAAGTTGCAGTTGAAACAGCGCTTGGCAATACGATACAAAACATCGTTACTGCAACGCCTGAAGACGCGAGATATCTTATCGAATATTTAAAGCGCACTGAAGGTGGTATAATTACCTGCTTGCCTGTAAGCAACGTTAAGCCACGCGTTGACGGGTTTGAAATTACTTCTGCACTTTCCGAAAAGGGTGCTGTAGGCCTTGCAACCAAGCTTGTAAGATTTGATCCGTATTACGAAAACGTTATAAGATATTTGCTTGGCAATACCTTAATTGCCGATACTATTGAAAACGCAGTAAATATTGCAAAAAAATATCGTTTCGCGTTTAAAATCGTAACGTTAGACGGCGACGTAGTTAATCCGTCAGGTTCAATGACGGGTGGTTCAAGAAAGCTTAACCAACCAAACTTACTTTCACCGGAAAGAATGGTTGAAAAGTTGTCCGAAGACATTAAAAAGTTTAATTTAGAAGTTGAAAAGGCTCAACAAAACAAGGATAAGCTTATTCAAGCAGTAAACACCTTGGTTGAACGCCTTGATAAGTATAAACATCACTTACAAATTGCTAAGCAAAAGTTGTCGGCTTTAGAAGTTCAAAGCGAAAACTATTCAAGCTTAATTGCTTCGAACGAAGCAGAGCTTGAGATTAACAAGGAAAGCATCAACGTCGTTACGCAAAGATTGCAAGAAATTCAATCACGCTATATTGACGTTGAAGAAGGCAACAAAAAACTCGTTGAAGAAAAGCAATCGGCGTCAAGCGTTGCTGAAAAGCATCAAGGCGAATACGATAACCGTAAGAAGCGTCGCGATGAAATTTTAGCTGAAATTTCAGAGCTTAGAATGAAGGAAACCGTTCTTGACGCTGATATCAATACGGCAAACGCTGAAATTGCCAGAATGACGACTGAAATTTCCGATAACGAACAAATTATCGCTATCAACTTAAAGCACGTTGAAGACGATAAGCTTGCGATTTACAACCTTGATCAGGAAGTAATTGCAATGACTAAAGCAATCGAAAAGGAATCGGGTATCGCTGCGCTTAACGAACAAATTAAGGAAAACGAACAGCTTAAGCACAAATACAATTCTGATATCAATCAGCTTGATTTACGCCGTCAAATTTTAACGGCTGAAATTAAGCGTCTTGACGACAAGCGTCACCAGGAAGAAATTGACGTTGCCAAGGTTGACTCAGACCTTGAATATATGCAAATGCGCGTTTACGACGAGTATGGCGAAACGTACGAAACCTGCGCGCCAATGCGTGACGAAGCATACGACATTACCGTTTCTAAAGAAGAAATTTCAAAGCTTAAACGCCGTATTTCAGCTTTAGGTAACATCAACCCTGACGCTATTGACGAATATCGTCAACAAAGTGAAGAATACGCCGAGCTTAAAACGCAACAAGACGATTTAGAAAAGGCCGAAGAAGACTTAAAGGAAGTTTTAAAAACCATCCGTAACGAGATGATTAACGAATTTAACTCCGGCTTTGAACAAATCAGGGGACACTTTAAACGCACCTTTAAGGAATTGTTTGGCGGTGGCGCTGCCGACTTATATCTTGACTATGAAAACGCTGACGATCCGTTAAACGCAGGTGTTGTAATTATGGCCGAACCACCAGGGAAGAAGTTACAAAACATTTCCTTATTATCAGGTGGCGAAAAGTCTTTAACGGCTATTGCAATTTTGTTTGCTATCTTAAAATTACGCCCAATGCCATTCTGCGTTCTCGACGAAATCGAAGCTGCGCTTGACGATGCTAACGTAGAAAGATTTGCAAGATACTTGCAACAATTTTCTAAAGAAACGCAGTTCGTTGTAATCACCCACAAGAGAGTTACAATGGAACTTGCCGACTGCTTATTCGGTGTTACGATGGAAGAAAAAGGTGTTTCAAAGATCGTTTCCGTTAACTTAAGCGACGTTGACTCAACAATGGCAGACTAAAAGGATTATTATGGGTTTATTTTCTAAAATCAAAGAATCACTTATAAAAACCAAAAACACTTTAGCGTCTAAAATTTCGCAAATTTTCACAAAAGAACGTATTGGCGAAGATTTTTACGACGATTTATTGGATATTTTAATTTCTTCAGACATATCGGTAACGGTTGCTGAAGAAATTATTGAATCCTTACACCAAAAAATGCTCAAAGAAAAGGTTGACAGCCGTGACGTCGTTCTTGAAAATTTAAGAAGCGCAATTAAGGAAATCTTGGAGCAGGCTGAACCACTTGAAATTCAATATCCTGCAGTATTTATGGTTATTGGCGTTAACGGTGTCGGTAAAACGACCACAATAGGTAAGCTTGCAAACCGTTTTTCAAAGCAGGGTAAAAACGTAACTATCGCTGCTGCAGATACCTTCCGTGCCGCTGCAACCGAACAGCTTGATATTTGGGCTGATAGGGCAGGCGTGAGAATTATCAAGCAGGGCGAAGGCAGTGACCCTTCAGCCGTTGTTTTCGACGCAGTTTCATCGGCAAGGTCTAAAAAGACTGACGTTTTAATTATTGATACGGCTGGCAGATTGCACGTTAAAGCAAACCTAATGGAAGAGCTTAAAAAGATGTCAAGGGTTGTTGCAAAAGAGTACCCTGAAGCTAATTTTTATAAGCTTATCGTGTTAGACTCAACAACGGGTCAAAACGCGCTTTCGCAGGTTGATTTGTTTAATCAGGCAGTCGGTATTGACGGTATAGTTTTAACCAAATTGGACGGCACTGCAAAAGGTGGCTTCGTGCTTAACTTGACGGGGGAATTAAACGTACCCGTCGTTTACGTAGGCGTAGGCGAAAAGATAGATGATATCGAAGATTTTAACCCATCTGAATTCGCTGAAGGACTTGTTTAATTTAAAAATATAAGGCTTTTTTCAAAGAAAAAACCACTTTGGTTTCCGCTTGATAACTCGGTTGGCAGGCAATCAAAGAAGATATTCGCAAGAAATGGCACTTATAGGGGGGAAATATGGCTAAAAGTCAAAAGAAAAAATACAAATTGATAGCAACCATTGTATTTTCGGCTATATTTTTAACGCTTTGCATACTGTACTACGTTTATTCGCCATACCTAAATAACTCTAAAGGTGAGCAGGAAAGTGATTTTCCTATAGTTTTTGATGCAAATTGTATTGGCGATTTGGAAGTGCATTTTATTAACGTTGGGCAAGGTGATTCAATTTTGATTCGCACCCCTGATAAAACCAATATCTTGATTGATGCAGGCGATAATAAAACTGCAAACAAAACGCATTTGTTATCTTATTTAGATAATTTAGGAATCACTACGCTCGATTACGTTATTGCAACGCATAGTGACAACGACCATATCGGTGGTTTTGCCGACGTCTTTGATAAGTATAAGGTTGAATTTGTTTTTAGGCCATATATCTATTCGCGCCATTCAATTTCTGAAGATTTAGAAGAAACGTTCAACCCACAATCATCTTCGTATAAATGCACTACAAAGGTTTACGCTGAATTTTTAGTTGATATTTACGAAGAAAAGTCTGACTGGGCTTTCTTTGATAAGGATACTGACATTATTATAAATTATGGCGATGAATCTTCGCAACAAACTTTGTATTTTGATGTTTTGTCACCCTGTGAAGACTTAAACTCATTAACCCATAAAGACCCTAACTCGTATTCACCCTTTATAAGGCTTGAATATTCAGGCGTTTCGTTTATGTTTACTGGTGACGCTGATTCTGATTGTGAAGCAGATCTTTTAACCTATTATACAAAAGATCAGCTTGAATCAACGGTATTAAAGCTTGGTCATCACGGCGCTGACACTTCAACTTCGATTGCATTTCTTAATACTGTAAGCCCAATTTATTCTGTCATATCTTGTGGGGCTGATAATAGCTACGGCCATCCAAAACAAAGCGTTTTATCTTCACTTTTATATAT
>JAZTYT010000180.1:0-7613 GCA_045637045.1 Christensenellaceae bacterium
TTAAAACTAATTTGATATTAAAAGTCGTTTTTAAGGGGTACTTAAAAGGGATTTTTTTGATTAATTAAATTGAATTGGTTGTTTTACAATAAAGGTATTGACTTTTTTGTGTTTTTGGGTATAATATATTTGTTGAGTAAAATTTAAACTGGTGGCACGTGGGGTTTTAAATCTTTAATTTGTTTACAAAAACAAAAAAAGGTAAAAACCCAAGGGTTTTTACCTTTTTGGTGCCGCTGGCCGGACTCGAACCGGCACGCTTTTGAGGGCGAGGGATTTTAAGTCCCTTGCGTCTGCCTATTCCGCCACAGCGGCACAAAGCTCTTTAAAGCCTTATTATAATAACACAAAAGGAATATAAAATCAACAATTTTTTATTTGTTTTTAAAAAAAATATGGATAAATTTGTATTAATTGACGGTAACAGTTTAATAAATAGGGCATTTTACGCTACACCACCCCTTTCTGCGCCTGACGGAACGCCGACAAACGCAGTTTATGCCTTTATGAATATGTTAATTAAGATTATTGGTGACCTATCGCCAAAATATCTTTTGGTGGCTTTTGATAGAAAAGAGCCAACTTTTAGGCATAAAATTTATACCGAATACAAGGGCACGCGTAAGCCTATGCCTGAAGATTTAGCCGCTCAAATTCCGGTACTTAAAAATCTTTTAGACGACTTAAATATTTGTCATTATGAGTGTCCTGGTATTGAAGCCGACGATATTATCGGTACGTTTGCAAAAAGGTATGACCTTGACACGGTGATTTACACGGGCGACAAGGACAGCTTCCAGTTGGTTGATGAAACTACTAAAGTATATTTTACAAGGCGTGGTATTTCCGATACCGAGCAATATACAAACGAAAGCTTTGTTGAAAAATACGGGTTTAAGCCAGTTAATATTATTGACTTAAAAGCATTGATGGGCGACGCGTCTGACAATATCCCCGGCGTTAAGGGTATTGGTGAAAAGACGGCTTTAAGCCTGGTTGCAAAATATACCACGATAGAAAACCTTTACGATAACGTTGAAGAAATCACTGGCAAGCTTAAAGAGAAGCTTTTGCTTGACAAGGATAATGCGTATTTATCTAAAACGTTGGCAACTATTAACACTAAAGTTGATATATCTTTAACTATTGAAGACGCTAAATTATCCTTCCCGTTTACGCAAAAAGCAAAGGCTACGTTTTCAAAGCTTGGCTTTGTTAACCTTTTAAGAAAGCAAGCAATTTTTGCTGAAGACGAGCAATTAAGCTTTGGCATAGAAAATGAATTAGATAAGATAAACGTTGTTGAATTACAAGACGAAAAACAAATTACGTCTTACATAAATTCATCTAAAATTGCTCTTATAATCGGTGATTATGTAAGTTTTTATAATTTTAATAACACAGAGTGTCGCCTTAAAGTTAAGCAAACGTTTTTTGACGAAGGCTTTGATTATGACCAAGCAATTAAAGCACTTGACGTTATCTTAAAAGACTCAACAAAAACCGTTATAGTATATCATAAAAACCAAATTTTGCATCAACTTGCGCTATATAATATCGCGCCAAAATGTAAGTTTGAAGACGTTGCTTTAATGAAGTACCTTGTTGACTATACTGGTAAGGATGAGCTTTTAACCGACGTTTTTGCGCTTCACAATTTAAGCAGTGAAACGCAGGCATATTCACTTTACAAACTTTATTTAGACTACGTTGAAAAGTTAACTGGCGACCTTAAAAAGCTGTACTATGATTTAGAGCTTCCACTTTCCAACGTTCTATACGATATGGAAAAAACCGGTTTTAAGGTTGATATTGAAGCTTTAAACGTAATGTCTAATGATTTTACGGCTAAAATTACACAGCTATCCAAACAAATTTATGAGTTGGCTGGCGAGCAGTTTAACCTTAACTCACCAAAACAACTTTCTAACGTTTTGTTTGAAAAAATGCAGTTAACTCACGGCAAAAAGACTAAATCAGGTTATTCAACTGATTCAGCCGTGCTTGAAGAATTGGCTGACAAGCACCCAATTATACCTTTACTTTTGAAATATAGGCGTCTTGCAAAGCTTCAATCAACCTATATTGAAGGCTTTAGGCCCTTAATTGATAAAAAAACGGGGCTTGTGCATACAACCTTTAATCAAGTTCAGACTTCAACGGGCAGGCTGTCTTCTCGTGAGCCAAATTTACAAAATATACCGATCCGTGATGAAGAAGGTCGTGAAATCAGGCGTTTATTCAGCGCGCGTGAATCTAATAGGGTTTTAATTGACGCTGACTATTCGCAGATAGAATTAAGGCTTTTGGCTGCCTTTTCTAACTGTAAGCCACTAATTGAAGCCTTTAATAAGGGCGAAGATATTCATACGGCAACGGCGTCAATGGTTTTTGGCGTACCGATTGATAAGGTTGACTCGCATATGCGTAGAAGCGCAAAAGCAGTTAATTTTGGCATAGTTTACGGCATCAGCGATTATGGTTTGGCTAAAAACCTTAAAATTTCGCCTAAAGTTGCAGGCGGCTACATTGACACTTACTTCAAGCTTTACCCTGAAGTTAAAGAATATATGGCTAAAAACGTTGATTTTGTGCGTAAAAACGGTTATGCAGTTACTCATTTTGGTAGAAAGAGATATATTCGCGAAATCAACTCTACAAACTATAATTTACGCACCTTTGGTGAGCGTGCTGCAATGAATATGCCGTTGCAGGGCGCTGCCGCAGATATAATGAAATTTGCAATGCTAAACGTTTTTAACAGACTTAACCGCGATGGCTTTAAATCAAAACTAATATTGCAGGTACACGACGAACTTGTAATTGACGCTTATAAAGAAGAAGCTGACGCAGTTGCTAAATTACTGCGTGAAGAAATGGAAAACGTTGTTAAACTATCAGTTCCTTTGACGGTTTCATTATCCGTTTGCGAAAATTGGTTTGACGCAAAATAGGCTTAAAATGGTGGATTATGAAAAATTATACTATAGCTATAACAGGCGGGATAGGTAGTGGTAAGTCAACTGTTTCTTCCCTTATTAAAAACTTGGGTTTTCCAGTTTACAGCGCTGACGAGATTTACAACGAGCTAATTAAACAGCCTAAAATTGTAAACGATATATGCAATCTTTTAGGTGTTGAAGCGAAGTTTGACATTGATGGTAAACTTGTGCTTGATAAAAAAGCAGTTGCTTGCGTCGTATTTGAAAATAAAGAAGCATTGCAAAAGCTTAACGCTTACACCCACAGCCTTGTTTATGATGAAATAAAGCAAATTTGCAACACGCAAGAAAACCAGATATTGTTTTTTGAAATACCACTTTTGTTTGAAACAAGTATGCAAGGTGAGTTTGATGACGTTATAGTGGTTATGCGTAATATAGAAGACCGTATAAACGCCGTTATTGAAAGAAATAATATCACGAGTGAAGAAGTTATCGCGCGTATAAATAATCAGTTTAACTATGATAATTTACTACCTACCTTACATAAAGTTATATATAACGATAGTGACGTTAGCGCGCTGTCGGAAAAAGTGGGTAGGGTAGTTGAAGCAATCAAAAAAGAAGCGTTTGCAAATCTTTAGCATTATAATATTGCTGATTTTATCAGTATTTATTGTAATTACCGTTGCAAATCGTGTTAAACGTATTTACGAATATAATTTAATTATTGAAAAATGTAGCCAACAATTTTCGCTTGATAAAGGTTTAATTTTTGGCGTTATTAAAGCCGAAAGCAATTTTAATCCTAATGCAAAATCAAGCAAAAATGCTTACGGGCTGATGCAGGTTAAGGATGAAACCTTTAATTACGTTTGTCAGCTTTACGGCTTTAAATTTAGTAAAGAGCAAATTTACGAACCTGAAGTCAATATTTTGATAGGCTGTGCCTATTTAAGATATTTATTTGACAAGTTTAAAACTCAAAATGAAGTTTTATCTGCTTATAACGCAGGAGAAGGCAACGTTAAAACTTGGCTTTCTAACAAAAATTATTCTAAAAACGGGTTAACGCTCGATATTATACCTTATAAAGAAACAAATATTTACGTAAAAAAGGTTAACAAATACCAAAAATTTTATAAAAGGTGAACGTATGAAGGCTGTTGTACAGCGTGTTATTAAAACAACGTTATATTGCGAAGGCAAATTGATATCTCATATTGATAAAGGGCTTGTCGTATATTTTGGAGCTCAAAAAGGCGATACCCGTGACAAGGCCGATTACCTTGCTAAAAAGATTGCCAATTTGCGTGTTTTTGCTGATGAAAACGGAAAGATGAATTTATCGCAAAAAGACGTTGATGGCGAGATTTTAGCCGTGTCGCAATTTACTCTTTTAGCTGATACAAGCCACGGTAACAGGCCAAGCTTTACCCAGGCGGAAGAGCCTACGCTTGCTAACGATATGTACAACTATTTTGTTGAAAAATTGCGTGAGCAAGGGGCTACGGTTAAGACTGGCGTTTTTGGTGGCGATATGAAAATTCACCAAGAAAACGACGGCCCAGTCACAATAATTTATGAAATATAAAAATATCCAAAAACGCTGATAAAATGCTAAAATATTAAGATTATTATGTCACACAAAATACTTGAAGATTTACTAAAACAAAAGGGTGCAAGCTTGGTTGGTTTTGCAAAACTTGATGCTTCACCAATTAAAAATCAACCTACTTTAAGATACGCAATTTCCATCTGCGTTAAGCTTTCCGATAGCGTTTTAAAAACCATCGACGGAAGACCGAGTATAATGTATTTCCAGCATTATCGCACGGTAAACTATAGGCTTGACCAAATTGCTTTGGATTGCGTTAAGTACCTTGAAGATAACGGCTTTAACGCATTCCCGATTGCAGGCTCGCAAAGTATGCCTGAAAATAAATATTACGGTGTGTTTCAGCATAAAACCGTTGCAAGATTGGCAGGGCTTGGGTACATAGGCAAAAACTCAATGTTCATTACACCTGAATACGGCTCAAAGGTGCGATTGGCAACAGTTTTAACCGATATGCCACTTGAAGGTACGCGCGCTATAATTAACCAAGATTGTGGGGATTGCAAAATTTGCCAAAACGCTTGCCCGGTTGGTTGTATTTACGGCGAAAACTTCGATCCTAATAACCCGACCTTAGAGTTATTCGATAAGGAAAAGTGTTCAAACCATATGAAAACCTATAACGACGTAGGTCGTGGAGCAGTATGTGGTTTGTGCTTAAGGGCTTGCCCCAAAAATAGGTTAGATAACTAAAGCATTTTGAATATTTTTCGTTAACCTTGTTCATAATAATATCATCAACTTTGTGGGGTGAATTATGAAAAAGAAAAAACATCAAATTAGAAAAATGACTGAAAGCGATTACAATAACTACATTATGTCTTTAAAGGATGAACGTCCTGTAAAAGTGATTATCCCTGAAGAAGACAGGGAAGACGCAAAAGAAGATTAAAGAAAAACTAAAAGGAACAGCAAAAACTTGCTGTTCCTTTTAGTTTGTTAGGCTATTTATTTGCTTAAATTTATGCTTTCGATAGCTTTTTGAGCAATATTTTGGGCAGTAAAGCCGTATTTTTCAAATAATTGTGGGTATTTACCGGAAACGCCAAACTCATCCATACCGATAATTTGACCAAATTGACCTGCATATTTATACCACGAATAAGAAGAACCTGCTTCAACGCAAACCCTTGCTTTAACGCTTGCAGGGATTACGCTTTCTTTATAGATAGGTGATTGGCTTTCAAATACTTCGATTGACGGCATTGAAACAACGCGCGCGTCAATACCTTGTTCTTTTAAGAGCTTTTGTGCGCCGATTGAAGGCTCTACTTCGGAACCACTTGCAATAATTAAGCAGTCAGGCGTTTGTTTTTGGCTATCAGATACTACGTAACCACCCTTTAACGCTGAATCAAAGCTTTGGCAAGCAGGTTCAACCTTTTGTCTTGTCAAGCAGATTGCCGTTGGGTGACCACTTGTAAGCGCCGAATACCAAGCGGCAGCCGTTTCACGCGTGTCGCAAGGTCTGAATACGTGTACGTGAGGGATAGAACGTAGCGCAATAAACTGTTCGATTGGTTGGTGGGTTGGGCCGTCTTCACCAACGCCGATTGAATCGTGGGTGAATACGTAAATTGCAGGTAAGTGCATTATTGCAGCAAGTCTTATTGCGTGTTTCATATAATCTGAGAACACGAAGAAGGTTGAGCAGTATGGCGTAAGACCACCGTGAACTAAAATACCGTTCAAAATCGCGCCCATTGCGTGTTCACGAATACCAAATTGAACGTTTGAGCCGTTTCTACATGCTTTACTATAAATTGGTTTATCGTTAAGTTTTGTAAGGTTAGAAGGCGTTAAGTCGGCACTACCACCGAATAAGTTTTCAACGCCTTTTGAAACTTCATTGATAACTATTTGACCTGCGTTACGCGTTGCGATTGCATTGTCGCAAGGTATTGCTTCAAGGCTATTTTTAAGTGCAGAGTGGTCGTTTTTGAGCCAAGCAAGGAACTTTTCAGCAAGTTCAGGGTATTTTGCAGAATACTCGTTGAACATAGATTTCCAAGCCTTTTCAGCGCGTTTACCACGGTTGATAGCTTTATTTAATAATGGCTGAATATCCTTTGGATATTCAAATGGTGGGCATTCCCAGTTAAGGTCGGCTTTTAATTTGGCTAAATTTTCAGCGCCAAGTGGCGAGCCGTGAACTTTTGCAGTGCCAGCCAATGCCGAGCCGTAGCCAATAGTAGTATGGCAAATGATAATAGAAGGTTTTTGCGTTTCAGCTTTAGCCTTTTTAATTGCGCGTCTAATTTGATTAACGTCGTTACCGTCGATTTCTAAAACGTGCCAGCCGAGTGCTTTGTGTCTTGCAGAGATATTATCGTCAAAAATGCCGTCGATACTGCCTTCAATCGTAATCTTGTTGCAGTCGTAAAGCAAAATCAACTTACCAAGCCCCATTGCGCCTGCTATAGAAGCTGCTTCATAGCCGATACCTTCCATTAAACAGCCTTCGCCACAAAGTGCGTAGGTGTAGTGGTCAACGACAGGGAAGCCTTCACGGTTAAATTCAGCGGCGAGCTTGGTTTCAGCAATAGCCATACCCACTGCGTTTGCAATGCCTTGACCTAACGGGCCGGTTGAAACTTCAACGCCCGGCGTGTGGCCAAATTCAGGGTGACCAGGTGTTTTTGAGCCAAGCTGACGGAATTGAGAAAGGTCTTTTGCCGATACGTCGTAACCAAAAAGGTGCAAAAGCGAGTATAAAAGCATCGAGCCGTGCCCAGCTGAAAGCACGAATCTATCTCTGTCAAAGTAATTTGGGTTTTTTGGGTTGAATTTTAGAAAATCTTCATAGAGAGTAAATGCAACTGTTGCTGCACCGAGTGGAAGACCTGGGTGGCCTGATTTAGCTTTATCGATTGCTTCTGCAGATAAAACACGAATTGCGTTGATTGCTGTTTGATATCTATCCATAAAAATCTCCGTAAGTTTACTAATTTTTATTTTACATTGAATACAAAAAAATGTCAAGGGGTTTTTAAAATTATCGCCCAAAAGTTTAAATATTAACGTATTTAACAAAAATTTGGCTGAATATGAGC
>JAZTYT010000181.1:0-4461 GCA_045637045.1 Christensenellaceae bacterium
CAAACTCACTAAAAAGCAACGACGTTTACGGCAATGCGTGCGGTACTTTAAAGGAAGAATTAAGGATTTTAGGCTCAATGGTGATTGAGTGCGCCGATAAAACGCGAGTTCCTGCAGGTAATGCGCTTGCAGTCGATAGGGAACTTTTTGCGCAAATGATTACCGATAAGCTTAAAAGCGTTGGTAATATCGAATTTGTGTGTGAAGACGTTGAATCTATTGATTTTACAGTGCCTACAATCGTTGCGACCGGCCCGTTAACTACTGATAAATTAAGCCAGTTTATCTCAAAGGAAATTTGCAGTGGCTTGTATTTCTTTGACGCCGCAGCGCCAATTATCGCAGGCGATTCTATTGATATGGAGCACGCCTTTATAACCGATAGATACGGCGAAGACGGTGTTGGCGATTACATAAACTGCCCGATAGATAAACAGGGCTATGAAGAATTTTATAACGAGCTTATTAACGCAAAATCCGCTGAAAAGCATCAGTTTGAAAAGATAACGGTTTTTGAAGGCTGTATGCCAGTTGAAGTTATGGCAAAGCGTGGCGTTGACACCTTGCGTTTTGGTCCGTTAAAGCCTGTTGGCTTGACCGACCCGCGCACTGGTCGTTGGCCATATGCTTGTATGCAACTTCGTAAAGAAGACAAAGACGGTACGATGTACAACATCGTAGGCTTTCAGACCAATCTTTTATGGGGAGAGCAAAAAAGGGTATTTTCCATCTTCCCAGCCCTTAAAAACGCCGAATTCTTGCGTTATGGGGTGATGCATCGCAATACCTACTTGCGTTCACCGGGCATTTTGGACGATGATTTTTCAGTTATCGGCAAGCCTTACACTTATTTTGCAGGACAAATAACGGGCGTTGAAGGTTACGTTGAAAGTATAGCTTCAGGGCTGATGTCTGCAATTTCGCTTGACAGAAGATTAAACGGTAAACCTAAGATAGATTTTACCGACCATACGGTTATGGGCGCGCTTTCATACCACGTCGCGCGTGAGAACGTTGACTTTCAGCCGATGAACGCTAATTACGGCATTTTAAGTCCCGTTCCGCGTATGAAGGATAAAGCAGAAAAGAAACGCTTTTTAAGTGCCCGTGCAATACAAAAAATACAAGAAATATCGGAGATTATCCATGGCTAATGAATTTAAAGGCACAACCATTTGTGCCGTAAAGAAAAATGGACTTACAGCTATTGCTGGTGACGGCCAAGTTACTTTTGGCGAAAACGTTGTTTTCAAAAATAACGCCGTTAAGGTGCGCAGAATTTATAACGATAGCGTTATTATAGGTTTTGCAGGAACGGTATCCGACGCTTTTTCGCTCTGTGAAAAGTTTGAAGGTATGTTAAATAAGTATTCAGGCAATCTTTTAAGGAGCGCAGTTGAGCTTGCCGAGCTTTGGCGCAACGACAAAGCAGGCAGACGCTTGGAAGCAATGATGATTGTTGCCGATAAAACGTCGTTATTGATTGTTTCGGGCTCTGGCGAAGTTATTGAACCTGACGAAAACGTTTGCGCAATCGGTAGTGGTGGTAGTTATGCTTTAGCGGCAGCGCGCGCGTTGTATGAAGAAACCGACTACGACGCTGACGTTATCGCAAAAAAAGCTTTAACCATTGCAAGTAAAATATGTATATTTACAAACGGCAACATAAGAGTTGAAACCGTTAAGGAGAATTAATATGAATTGTTTTTCCCCAAGGCAAATTGTTGCAGAATTAGATAAATACATCGTCGGTCAAGACAGGGCAAAGCGCGAAGTTGCAGTTGCCTTGCGTAACCGTTATAGGAGAAGTCAATTACCACTTGACGTTCAAGAAGAAATCACGCCTAAAAATATCATTATGAAAGGTCCGACAGGCGTTGGTAAGACTGAAATCGCAAGACGTTTAGCAAAGCTTGTTAGAGCGCCTTTTGTTAAGGTTGAAGCAACCAAGTTTACCGAAGTCGGCTACGTTGGGCGCGATTGTGAATCTATGATTCGCGACCTTGTTGAATATAGTGTGAGATTGGTTAGAGAAGAGCAAAAGCGTGAAGTTGCAGTTAAAGCAAACGCTATCGTTAAGCGTAAAATCGTTAAAATCCTTAGCGAAACGTTAAAGAACGAAAGGGGCGAGCAACCCGAAGTATTCTTTCAGGACCAAATTGAAGCGCGCTTAAATAACGGAGAATTTAAAGATACCATTATTGAAATCGAAGTTGACGACCAACCAAAGGCAATGGAACTTATTCCTGGTATGGGCACTGAAATCAATATCGGCTCGATTTTCGACGGATTTATGCCTAAAAAGAAAAAGCGTAGAAAATTCACCGTTAGCGAAGCTATGAAGATTTTAGAAGACGAAGAAGCTTCCAAATTGATTGACGAAGACGCAGTTATAACCGAAGGCGTACGCCGTGCCGAACAGGAAGGTATTATCTTTATTGACGAAATTGACAAAATTGCGTCTAAAGGCAAAACCAACGGCGCTGACGTTTCGCGTGAAGGCGTTCAACGCGATATCTTACCTATCGTTGAAGGCTCAACCGTAAACACTAAATACGGCTCGGTTAAAACCGATTACATTTTATTTATCGCGGCAGGCGCTTTCCATATTGCAGGCGTTGAAGACCTTATCCCAGAGCTTCAAGGTAGATTCCCGATTATCGTTGAGCTTAACAGTTTGTCAAAGGAAGATTTCATTAAGATTTTAACTATCCCTGAAAACGCGTTGACAAAGCAATACTCAACACTTTTATCGGTTGATAAAATCGACTTAAAGTTTTCCGACGACGCTATTGAAGAAATCGCGCTTTTATGCGTAGAGATGAACGCAACGCAGGAAGATATCGGCGCAAGGCGTTTGCATACTATTATGGAAAACTTGCTTGAAGATATTTCGTATAACGCTGACGGCACGCACCCAATTATCCCGCTTACTATCGACAAGAAATACGTTGAAGACCATCTTGCTGAAATTATAAGCAGGCGTAATCTTAAAAAGTTCATTTTATAGGAGAAACTTATGATAAATATTCCAAAGGGGACAAAAGACGTTTTACCTGAAGAGTCTTATAAATGGCACTACGTTGAAGATTGTATCAGACAAGTTACGCGTAGTTTTGGCGTTCACGAAATTCGTACGCCTGTTTTTGAGCATACCGAATTATTTTTGCGTGGCGTAGGCGATACAACCGACATCGTTAACAAAGAAATGTACACCTTTAACGATAAGGGTGGACGTAGTATTACCTTAAAGCCTGAAGGTACTGCTTCAGTTGCAAGAAGTTTTATTGAAAACGGCCTTTCAAATACTGCAATGCCACTTAAGATGTATTACGTTTCGCCAATTTTCCGTTATGAACGCCCACAAGCCGGCAGATTACGTGAGCACCACCAATTTGGCGTTGAATTTTACGGTGCAAAGGGTGCTGATACGGATGCTGAAGTTATTTTGCTTGCTTATACTTTACTCACCAAGCTTGGTTTAAGCGTAAGCCTTAATATCAACAGTATGGGCTGTGAAAAATGCCGTAAAAACTATAACGACGCGTTAAGGACTTTCCTTAAAGACCGTGCTGAAAACTTATGCGAAACCTGTAAGGTGCGTATGGAAAAGAATCCACTACGTACGCTTGATTGCAAAAACCCTGATTGCAAGGAAGCTTTAAAGGACGCGCCTGTTATCACCGATTATCTATGCGACGATTGTACTAACCATTTTACGCGCTTACAAGAATTGCTCGACTTAAGTGGTTTAGAGTACAACGTTAATCCACGCATCGTACGTGGGCTTGACTATTATACCAAAACCGTTTTTGAATTTATTACGACAGATTTAGGCTCGCAAGGTACGGTTTGCGGTGGTGGCAGATACGATAACCTAATAACACAGCTGGGCGGCGGTCAGGTTGCAGGCGTTGGCTTTGGTATGGGCATTGAAAGGGTATTGATGCTTATGGAAAACAAAGGCGTTAATATACCTAAAAACGACCAACCTACGTTGTTTATTGCAACTATGGGCGAAACTGCCTATAAAAAAGCTTTCTCTATCGTAAGCAAATTGCGTTCATTAGGCGTTTCAGCTGAAATCGACCATATGGAAAGGGGTATTAAAGCCCAATTTAAGTATGCCGATAAGATTAAGGCTGAATACGTTGCAACTATTGGTGAAAGCGAACTTGAAACCGGCGCAGTTAACTTAAAGAAAATGTCCGACGGCACGGTTGAAAGTATTGCTATTGACGCGCTTATTGAAAAATTTGCTTAAACGGGCTAATTTTAAAAGTTTAATATAAAACGACTATTTATTCGTTTTTAGCAAAAAAGCACGCTTTTGCGTGCTTTTTGTCGTTTATAAGGGTATATTGAACCTTTAAATAATATTTAGGTTGGGCTAAAAGTAAACAAAAAAGTCGTGTCAATTTTGACACGACCCTTTTGGAGCTACTAGGCGGATTTGAACCG
>JAZTYT010000182.1:0-1787 GCA_045637045.1 Christensenellaceae bacterium
CCCAACTGACCACAATTCTTAATTCTTAATTCTAAATTCTTCATTAAAAAAAGTTGCTTCCCCCTTTTTAGGTGAAGCAACTTATTCCTATTGTTCATCAATAACTTGTTTATAGATAACGCTTTTTGAAACGCCGCGCTCTAAAGCGACCTTTTTTATGGCGTCCATTTTGGATAAGCCTTCTTTTACGTACAGCTCAACGTGTTCTATAACGGGTAGGCTTGAATAATCTTCAGGTTTAGTTTGCCCTTCAACGACCAGCACGAATTCCCCGCGCATATCTATATCAGGGGTTTCGCCCAAGGTAAATTCCTTGCGCGTTTCAAACATTTTGGTTATTTCTTTAACGGCAACGGCACGGCGTGGGCCTAAAGCTTCGCACAAATATTTTGAAGTTTTTTCCAAATCGTGGGGGGCAACGTAAAAGATAAGGCTTGATTCGAGCATAACGTACTTATTAAGTAGTGCCGTGCGCTCTGATTTTTTTTCGGGCAAAAAACCGATAAAGCTAAACTGCGCGCTGTTAAGCCCTGATAGTATCAGCGCAGGCAAAACTGCGTTTGCGCCAGGTACAACCGTGAATTCTAAACCACGTTCTATAAGCATTTTTACAAGCACGCTACCCGGGTCGGAAATTACGGGCGTGCCTGCGTCGGAAATTATAGCAACGTTTTTGCCTTCCATTAGCATCTCAATTACCTTTTCACCCGATTTAACTTCATTAAACTTTTGATAGCTAAACAGTGGCTTTTTGATTTGATAATGGTTTAAAAAGGGCAATGAGTGGCGCGTGTCTTCACAGCCGATAACGTCAACCGAATTTAAAACCTCGATTGCGCGATAGGTAACGTCTTTTATATTGCCAATTGGCGTTGAAACAAAGTATAACATACTATCCCCTAACGTTAATTTTTGCTTGTTTACAGGCTTATAGACCGACTTTTGGTGGTTATCCCCTAAAGTCCGTCGCGGTGTTTTGGATAAAAGAAATTTCAAGTTCTTGCTGTTTTTTGTATATGCCTTCAATTAAAAATAGGTATGGTTTATCCTTATCCTTTAGCTTGCCTGAAACAAAGGTCAGCCTTGAAGGGTTTATGCCAAGCTTGTTAAATAAGCTAATTGTTTCAACAAGCCTGTCGATTTTTTGGCACATACAAAACCTGCCCCCAATTTTTAGCGAGCGTGAAGCACAGCAAACTATATCTTCAAGCGTGCATTTAACTTCGGCACGACAAATTGCAAGGTGGGCGTTGTCTGAAACCTTACCACTGCCCGCCTTTTGGTAGGGTGGGTTGCAAGTCACAAGGTCGTAGCCGTGCTTTCCGTCAAAGGCGTTTAAATCAAGGTTTTCAACCTGCATAAGGTCGCCAAGGTTGTTTAATTCAATGCTCTTTTGACACATTTTAGCAAGCTCGGGCTGAATTTCAATCTCGGTTACACCTTCAGCGCCGTTAAGGGCAAAATAATGTAACCCAACTATACCACTCCCACCACAAAGGTCAAGCACGTTTTTTGCGCCTGGCAAACAAAAGCGCGAAAGCATTATAGCGTCGCTCGTGAACTTGTAAAGGCTTTCAGATTGTATTATTTTATAATCGCCAATTAAAAGGCTTTCAATTTTTTCATCACTACCTAAAATCATACTAATTAACCCTAAGCGTTTTTTAGTCCTATATAAAACTTAGCGCGAGCATTGTTGAAAATGTTGTTATCTTAGGACAAGATGTTGTCTTCCTGAGCCTTTGCCATAGGCAAACGGCGTCAGGATCCCCTAAACTTTGCTGATA
>JAZTYT010000183.1:0-3429 GCA_045637045.1 Christensenellaceae bacterium
TCTGGACAGAATCTATCCGAAACAATAGGAATACCGTTATAAGAAATAGCCTTGTCGCCACCTGCAAGCTCTAATACGTCAGTGTTGCGTCTATAGGTTGCAAGATAGTTTTGGAACGCGCGTCTTACACCTGATGAGCAAACGATAAAGTTAACCTTACCGCCAGCGTTTTCTTCAATGTGGTCGATCGCCTTTTGAATAACTGATTCTGAAATTTCACCAACGTCCTTTTTGATATACGGAACTAACCATTTATTACTTGAACGGTCAATCCCATAAAGCTTACCCGTTGATTTAAAGATTGCGCCAAGACCTGTGATTTCCTTTTCGTATGAACCTTGAACGCTGATGATAGATCCTTCAGGTACGTTTGCAGACGTCAAAGTTACGCCGTTAACCTGGATAGTTTTATTTTCGTGATCAACGTCCGTAATACGTTTTGAAGCAGCGTTCGTAAGCGTTTCGCCCGTATCAGGATCACGGAAGTCAATAATCATACCCGTATATAAATTTTTCGTGCTGTCAACCTTGATTTTTAAACCGCTGATGCTTTCAACGGTAGCTAATAAACCCGTACCGTCACCAAAAAGCATTCTGCCAAAGTTAAAAGATGAAGCCTTTACAAGGCCGTCCATTTCAGCGTTTAATAGATTAACGAACGCGCCCGCGTTGTTTTGTGAAGCCCTGATTGCCTTGTCCGATAAATGAATCGTACCGTAAAGGTTTTTGAGCGTAGAAGTAAATTGTTGATAGTTGTTTTCTCCAGAAGTTGGCAAACTACCCGTTTCGCCACCAGCCCCAACGCCACCGTTTACGCCGTATTGAACAAGGCGTTTAATATCCTTACCCCAAACGTCTTCGGTGGATTGCTTGATTTTAGCAAGCAAAGGGTTTACTTCAGTATTCATCTGTTCGGTGATTGCACCTAAATAGACTGTTTTTAATGCATGATCTGCTGTTGCCATTGATACCATAGTTTAATTCTCCTAATTATTTTAATTTAATGATGTTTCGTGCCAGCAAAGAAGCTTCTTTAATGTTTTTAGGGCGCATAGGTGGGATTGTAGGTATTTGACCTGCCCCACCTAAAATAATAGAGCTTGGCTTTGCGTGGTTAAGCGATTGTAAATATTCCTTAATAACCCTTTCTTTGACGCTTGAATTATTCAAAAGGTTGTATAAATATTCTTCATCGCATAGATTTTCTTCGCCCTTTTTAAGCGCGCTTGATAAAAAGCTTACGTAAGCCTTTTCAAGCTCGCTTTTAGTGACGGGTTTACGGTCGGCAAGTGATACCATAAACGCGTCTAAACGCTCAATCGCTTCGGGATAACTTTCTAAAAATTCAGTCATCGCGATTATCACGTCCCCTTCTTGTTTTGCTTTTACGCGTGAAGGCAATTCTTCAGCCGTTGCTTCGTCGTTAATAGCTAACGCAGTTTCACCTGCAACTTCAGGTTTATCGTAACCGTCTAAACTCGCGGTTAAAATTTCAGCGTCTTCACAAGCCCCGTTATCGTCGTCTTGCAAAGTATTTTGAGCGCCCACTTCAAGCGTAGTTTTATCTGAAGATAAATCGGTATCGCTCGTCGTGTTGTCAAGCCCGTTTAACGCACTCGCTGTAGTTTTTTCAGTCACGGACCTAATTGCAGTTTCTTCGGCCGTAAAAGAATTGTTTGCTTCATTTTGCTTAAGCCTTTCAAGCTCCCCTTCCAACTGCTTGAGTTTCTGACAACGCTTGGTAAACTCTGACTCAAGCGAGTTGTAAGCCTTTTGTAAGGATTCACTATCCTTAAACTTACCTTTTGTAACCGTTTTGATGCCTTCGCCGTTATCCATTTCTGCCCCTGCAGTGTGCGAGCTTAAAACTAGTTGTTCATTGTTAAGTTTCATATTTCCTCCCAGGTATTTTTTAGCGCATTATATATTTAAGCTAATATGTGCGCCTTGATTTAATAGTTGTTTGTGTTCACGCAAATGCTTGATTGCGTTTTGTTTAATCACTTGGCTTTTATCACCCGTGATTTGCCCAGAAATAAGATATCTGGTATGTTCGTTGATGTGTAATTCGTGGTCGTCGTATTCTTGTGCTTGGATTTCGCCCTTTTCAAAGGATAAATTTTCTTCATCGGCACGCGCAAGGTGTAAGGCTGATAGGTCGTTGGCGTTATCAAGACTGCCATAGCCCAAAATATCTAAAATTTTCGCTTTGGTGTGCGCGCTTAACGCCCCGTCTTTACCACTTAAAATGCCCGTTGCCAAAATCTCAAGCACGGCGTTTTTCTTTTGCGCCGGTGTGGAAGAAAGCTCGTTGTCGGTGTCAAAAACGACGTCGTCGCTCGTTAAATCGCTCGAGTTGTAATAAAATAGCTCGGCTTTTCTGCCACTCCCTGCGATTTTCATAACGCGCGTTTGCGTTGCAAATTGTCTAAATAGCCTGATAACCTGCTTTGCAATGCTTTTTACCGCCTTGCGTATGTTTTCAGCCGTTGCCGAAAGCCTTGTTTCGTCCTGTTCAATCAAAAGCTGTAACGCAACGCCACTGGTTGCCGTTGTCGGAACACTTGAATTTCTTGAAAGCTCACTTACACCACTTATCGTGATAAACTCGTTAGTAAGCCTTTCTTCTTCGTAGGTAAAATCAAGTGGTACACTTGGCGCAGGCATAATTTGTGGTGGCGTCGAGCCCTGCCTGTAAACTATGACCTTGCCAGGCTGTAAGCCTTCTTCAACAAGCTCGTCAGTATCAATTGAGCCTTCTTCAACAGCCACCACGCCCATACTAATCCTGTTTAAAAACTCGTGCTTACGGTTTTTCACGGCGTTGTAAGCCCTTTGCAAGGGTATAATTCTTTCAATTATGCTCGTGCCGTAAAACATACCAGCCTGATTGATACTTGCCTGCTTTACAAAGGGGAAATCCCTTTCGCCGTCCATACCGTTTTTATATGGCAATTCTGAAACGCTTAAAAGCGTATCGCCCGCAATGGTTACAACCCTGCCGTTAGGTAAGTCTTTCGACGGCCTTTCATAACGCTCAATTACAAGCGCTGAATCGTGTACTATGCCCGTAGAAACCTTGTTTAACTGACCTATAGCCCCACTTTTTGTTGATTCAAGCAAGAAAACGTCAACGTCTTCACCATCAACGCGCTTGCCGTAAATTGCGTAAATATCGTCAACGCTTACCGCCCTTGCGTGGATAATGCTTTTAAGGTCGGAAATCTCTTCACGGAATAAACTGTCAGGGAAAACTTCAAAGGGTGAAAGCGCTATAATATCAACGTCGCCTTCCCTTACGCCGATACCGTTAACTTCACCAAGCTGTTTACCCTTGTCTCCGTTCCACATAATCTTATAAAAGGCAGTACCTAACGTTTCGCTCCAAAGCGTTGCCTTTGAAATAACGTTATCAAGCTCAACCCTGCC
>JAZTYT010000184.1:0-1971 GCA_045637045.1 Christensenellaceae bacterium
GTTGGTATGGCAACTAATATCCCACCACATAACCTTGCAGAAGTTATCGACGGTGCGTGCGCTTACATTGAAAACCCCAAAATCAGCCTTGACGAAATGATGAAGTACGTACCAGGGCCGGACTTTCCAACAGGTGGCTATATCATTGCTGGGCCTGAGCTCAAAAAAGCTTATGAAACAGGTAAGGGCAAGATTTTAGTTAGGGCAAAGCTTCATATTGAAGAAAACCAAAAGGGCGCAAAGAGTATCGTTATCACCGAAATACCTTACACGGTAAACAAAGCCGATATGCTCACAAAGATTGACAAGCTTTGCGATGACGATAGCGATAAAAAGGGGCGTGAGATTTTCGCAAACAGCATCCAATCTGTTGGCGACGAGTCCGACCGTAACGGTATGCGCGCAATAATTAAGCTTAAAAAAGACGCTAACGTTGAAAAGCTTTTGGAAGCATTATATAAGTACACTGACCTACAAACCTCTTTTAACTTTAACGTGGTTGCTATCGCTGATGGCAAGCCGCAACAGTTAGGTCTTTTGGATATCTTCCGTCATTACACGGAATTCCAAAGAAACGTAATTTTGCGCAGGACCAAGCACGATTTAGAAAAGGCAAAGGAAAGGGCGCACATCGTTGAAGGGCTTATAATTGCCGTAACCAATATTGACGAAGTTATCGCAATCATTAAAGGCTCTCAAGACACTCAAAGCGCGCGTCAAGCGTTAAGAAAAACCTTTAATCTTTCCGAAAGACAAGCCAACGCTATTTTGGATTTGCGTTTGGCAAGACTTACCAAGCTTGAAGTTAACAACTTAAAGCAAGAATTACAAAACCTTGTTGAACTTATTAAGGAATACGAAGGCATTATCGGTAGCAAGAGAAGACAGTTTGAAGTCGTTACGCGCGAGCTTAAGGCTGTTAAAAAGAAATTTGCCGATGAAAGAAGAACGGTTATCGTTGACGAAGAAGGTAAAATCAACGTTGCCAAATCACACGATACCAATACGGTTGAAGCCTTCGTCATTGGCGTAAACGCAAAAGGCAGGATTAGAAAGCTTAAACCTGCACAATTCAAACGCGTGACCGAAAATAGCACGCCTGCCGTTAAAGATATCTTTACCACCTGGACAAACGCAACGACCGAAGAACAGGTTTACGCGTTCTCCAACCTTGGTAACTGCTTCAAGATTGACGTTGAAGTTTTACCTGAATCAAAGGGTGGTATGCTTGACGGGGTTAAGCTTGAAGATTTATTTAAGCAAGCGCTTAAAAAGGAAAAAATCGTTGCAATGTTTGCCGTTAAGGGTATTGAAGTTCCTGAAGGCAGGTTGGTATTTATCACCAAGGAAGGTATGATTAAGATTACGCCTTGGTCGGAATACACCGTGCTAAAGGGTTACTACCAGGCAATGAAGGTAAAAGACGGCGATGAAATCATTACAATCGAACAAGAATGCCCTGAAAAGACCGTTTTATACGTAACGGCAAGGGGTATGTCGCTTAATATGGTTTACGACGGAGTACCTGAACAAGGTCGTGTTGCAGGCGGTGTTAAGGGTATGGGCTTATATGACGACGATTACGTTGTATTTGCTACGCAAATTGCTGAAAAACAAAAAATCATAATCGGTGCGACAAACGGCTTGTTCAAGATTGTCGATTGCGACACGGTTAAAAAATTGGTTAAAACCCGTAAGGGCGTAACCATTATGGATTTAGGCGATAAAAAGTATAACGAAGTAATAATTGCTTGTGCAATTATGTCTGAAAACCAAAAGAAGGGCTTGTATATTCTTGACAGAATCGGTACTGATTTCTATACCGACACAACTGCAATTTCTCACGAAAGCCGTGAATCTAAAGGTAAGCTTTTAAAGGGAATAGGAAGATGTCAGCCGGACGAAATTAAAATTTATTAAAGTTTTAGTTTCATAGTAAATAACTAAATTTGAGCGATAAGTTGGTCTATA
>JAZTYT010000185.1:0-2532 GCA_045637045.1 Christensenellaceae bacterium
TGGCGACATAAACAGCCGTCACATTTATTTTAGAAAGGCTCGCCCAAAATCCGACGGCAAAAGAGTGCTTGCCCTAACTGAATTCGGTGGGTATTCCTTGCGCGTTGAAGGGCACGAGCCGTCTGATAAAAAGTTTGGTTACAAGCGCTTTAAAAACGCGCAAGGCTTAACCACGGCATATAAAAATTTATATTATAATGAAGTCATACCACTTATTTCAAGTCAAGGCCTGTCGGCAACCGTTTATACGCAACTTGGTGACGTTGAAGACGAAGACAACGGCATTTTCACCTTTGACGGTGTGCTAAAAATTGACGGAAACACCCTTGTTGAAATAAACAATAAGGTAGAAAAAGCTTTTAAAGAGCATATTGAAAGTATAAAATAACAAAAAAGGCTTGGTTTGACCAAGCCTTTTTTAATGAATAATGAATAATGAATAATGAAGAATTGTGGTAAACTTTTTGCTTTTGGCAAAAAGTCTTAAGTAAATTTAAAAAGAAAACTTTGGGTAAGCGTTGTTAAAACGTTGTCACCATAGGGTGAGACGTTTCGGCAAAAAGTTTGCCATAATCTTCAACTCTCTACTCTTTACTTTTCCCTAAAAAAAGCACGTTAACTACTTTTTTTGTTTGACTTTTTGGCGCGACGGAAGTATAATAAGTATGAAAAGTATAACAAATCATACCAAGAAACACAAAAAATGGAGAGAAACAAATGGAAAGAAACAAATATATTGGCGTATGTAAGGTTGGCGAAAAGGGGCAAATAGTTATCCCTAAAGAAGCAAGGCAGATGTTCGACATTAAAGCAGGTGACTCGGTTATCGTTTTATGCGACAAGGAAAAGGGTATGGCAATCGTTAAAGCCGATATGGTTGAAGAATTGACCGATAAAATTTTAGGCTAAAGGGGTAAAAGAGTGAGCGTTATCACGATTAACAATCTTAACAAGTCCTATAAACGCAATAAGGCTTTAAAAGACGTTAGCTTAAGCGTTGAAAAGGGTGAGCTTTTCGGGCTTTTGGGCGTAAACGGCGCAGGCAAGACCACGCTTATTAAAATTTTGTGTGGGCTTACTAAAAAACAAAGCGGCACGGTTAAAGTAAACGGGCTTGATTTAGATACCGATATAGAAAAAATTAAAGAAATAATTGACGTTTCCCCACAGGAAACTGCCGTTGCAAGCAACCTAACCGTCATAGAAAACTTAAAGTTTTTTGCTAATATTTACGGTCAAAGCGACCAAGCCACGCTCGACCGGATTATCAGGGTTTTTAAGCTTAACGACGTTTTAGACCAGCGCGCAAAAACCTTATCCGGTGGTTACAAGCGCAGGCTATCAATCGCCATTGCGCTTATATCCAAGCCACAAATTTTGTTTTTAGACGAGCCCACTTTAGGGCTTGACGTTTTAGCACGCCGTGAGCTTTGGAAGATTATTCAAAGCTTAAAAGGTAAAACCACGATAATTTTAACGTCACATTACCTTGAAGAAATCGAGCACCTTTGCGACCGTGTTGCAATTATGTCACGCGGGGTGCTTGTAGACGTCGGTACGATTGATTATTTTAAGCAAAAAACACAAAAGGATAGCTTTGAAGACGCTTTCGTCGAGCTAATTGGTGGCAAAAATGAGTAAAACTATCAATTTTTGCAAGCGTAACCTAAAAGAACTTTTACGCGATCCGCTTTTATACGTTTTTTGTTTAGGGTTTCCAATCGTAATGCTTGTGATGTTCCAAATTATCAATAAATTTACCCAAGGCAACACGCCCACCTTTACGCTTTTATCGCTTTTGCCCGGTATAATAATGTTTTCATACACGTTTGCTATGCTTAATATGGCGCTTATCGTGTCAAAGGACAGGCAAACGTTTTTCTTAAAACGGCTGTACTCGTCGCCAATGCGCGCGTATGATTTTGTTTTAGGGTATGCGATAGTCGGGCTTATAATTGGGCTTTGTCAAGCGGTTGTGTGTATCGTAACGGGTGGCGTAATTGCAATTATTACGCGCGATGCGTTTTTAGGGCTTGGGCAGTTAATTTTGCTCGTTTTAAGCCAAATACCAATGCTTATAACCTTCGTTTTTGTAGGTATTTTAATAGGCACGGTGTTTAACGACAAATCAGCGCCGGGTATTTCTTCAATATTTATTTCGGTCGCAGGTATTTTAGGTGGGTGCTGGATGCCCATTGAAACTATGGGTGGCTTTGAAAAATTCGCGCGTTTGTTACCGTTTTACCCGTCGGTATACGTTGGTAGGGTGGTAAGCAAGGCAACCACTGCGTTTAATACCGTTTACGTTTTTGACAGCGTTGCCAAATGGGGGATAGTAGCCATTATCCTATATATGGCTGTAAGCTTAATTTTAACCTTTGTTCTATTTAAAAAGAATATGGTTAGTGATAAGTAGGAAAAAAGGCTTGGGTGACCAAGCCTTTTTTGATAGGGTAACACATGCGCAAGCGCAAGAGATTATTCATCAAAAAAAAACGAAAAGTCGGATCGTAGCCATGTCGTTCTGTGAGC
>JAZTYT010000186.1:0-9598 GCA_045637045.1 Christensenellaceae bacterium
CTTTTTTATTGTTTTTCATTAAAAAGTGGGGCTATAGGTCGATTATTCGCACTTTTTGGGTGCGAACACCCTGTCTTTTAATTTAATTATTTGCCTTCGATTAAGTTAACGATATCGCCAACAGTTACGATTGAAGTTGCTTTTTCTTCTTCAACGGTAATGCCGTATTCGTCTTCTAACTTCATTAAAAGTTCAACGGTGTCGATAGAGTCAGCGCCTAAATCTTCAATGATTTTGCTTTCTAAAGTAATCTTGCTTTCATCAACGTTAAGTTGTTCAGCTAATAAGCTTTTAATTTTATCAAACATAATAATTCTCCTTAAAGGTTTGATTTATTTTAACATTTTAAGCTTTTAATGTCAAGCGTTTTTTCTGTTCTGGCGCATCGTGAGTGAAATTCTGTTCTTTTTAACGTCAACACCCAATACCGTAACGGTTACAACTTGACCGACCTTTAAGGCTTCTGATGGGTGACGGATAAAGTTATCTGAAATTTCAGAAATATGAACTAAACCGTCCTGGTGAACGCCAATATCAGCGAAAGCACCAAAGTCGATAACGTTTCTAACCGTACCAGTTATCTTCATACCAACAACAAGGTCAGAAATACTTAAAATATCAGAACGGAGCATTGGTTGTGGCAAGCTGTCACGTATGTCACGACCAGGTTTTGCAAGTTCGGTAAGGATATCTTTTAAGGTTGGTACACCCATACCGCAAAGCGCGGCAACCTTGTCTTCACCAAAGTTTTTAACTTTTATGGCAAGCTCTTGTACGTTGTTGTTCTTTACGTCTTCCGCGGTATAGCCGAAAATATCTAAAAGCTTTGTAGTTGCATCGTAGCTTTCAGGGTGAACGCCCGTGTTATCTAAAACGTTTTTGCCGTCAGGGATTCTAATAAAGCCTGCGCATTGCTCAAACGCCTTTTCACCGAGCTTGGAAACCTTTAAAAGCTCACGCCTTGTTTTGAACTTACCGTTTTCATCACGGTATTTAACGATGTTTTTAGCGATTGCCGAGTTAAGACCTGCAACGTAAGTCAAAAGTGAAACGGACGCCGTATTTGGGTTAACGCCAACCTTGTTTACGCAGTCTTCTAAAACGCCCTTTAAAACGTCGTCAAGCCTTGCCTGTGGCATATCGTGTTGGTATTGACCAACGCCGATTGATTTAGGATCGATTTTAATAAGCTCGGCAAGTGGGTCTTGTAAACGCCTTGCGATTGAAACTGCAGACCTTTCGGAAACGTCGTAATCGGGGAATTCTTCAGCGCCAAGCTTTGAAGCCGAATAAACCGAAGCGCCTGCTTCGCTTACCACGATATAGCTTACCTTATGCTTTAAAAGCGGGCTCTTTATAAGCTCGGCAACGAAGATTTCAGATTCCTTTGAAGCCGTGCCGTTACCGATTGAAATAACGTCAACCTTGTGCTTGTTAATAAGTTGGATAAGCGTGTATTTTGCTTCGTCAACCTTTGATTGCGGTGGGGTTGGGTAAACGACCGTTTTATCCAAAACCTTGCCCGTATCGTCAACTACGGCAATCTTACAGCCAGTTCTATACGCAGGGTCAAAGCCCATAGTAATCTTATCTTTTACAGGTGGTTGCATTAAAAGTGGTTCAAGGTTTACTTCAAACATCTTGATTGCTTGCTCGTTTGCCTGGTCGGTTAAGTCGCTTCTGATTTCACGCTCGATTGACGGATAAATAAGCCTATCGTAACTATCGTCGGCAGCTTCTTCAACAACACAGGTAGTTATACTACCTGCCTTAACGAAAGGCGCACGGCAAACACGGTATGCAAATTCCTTATCAACTGCAATCTTTACGCGCAAGAAACCTTCCTTTTCGCCACGGTTAAGCGCAAGCACACGGTGTAACTTGATTTCGGAAACGGCTTCCTTGTACTCTGCGTACATTTCGTAAACCTCACCGCCTTCCTTGTCGGTTTTAACAAGCTTTGATGAAATTTCACCGTTTCTAACAAAAATACGACGGAGTTTTTTACGAAGCTCTGCATCGTCGGAAATTCTTTCAGCAATAATATCACGCGCACCGTCAATGGCTTCTTTTGCCGACTTAACGCCCTTTTCTTCGCTGATATAAGGCGTGGCTAAATCTTCTAAAGTGCCGGTTGTGATATCCTGTGCCATAATAATATCGGCAAGTGGTTCAAGCCCCTTTGCAATAGCAACGGTTGCACGCGTTTTCTTTTTCTGCTTGAAAGGTCTGTAAACGTCTTCAACTTCAGTTAAGGTTTCAGCCTTTTGTAAGGAAAGAATAATTTCTTCGGTAAGCTTGCCTTGTTCTTCAATGGCAGCTTGAACGTCAGCTTTACGCTTTTCAAGGTTTCGAAGATAGGTTAACCTGTCTGAAAATTCTCTTAAAACCTGATCGTCAATGTGTCCTGTTAATTCCTTACGGTAACGGGCAATAAACGGTATCGTATTGCCTTGATCTAAAAGCTCAACTATATTTTCAACGTGTTGTGGCTTAAGATTAAATTCAGCCGTGATTCTTTCAAGTATATTCATAATCGTCTCCTAAATTTGTTGTATTGTGTGATATTGCCTAAAAGCTAAAGCAATATGGGGGGCTATTTTACATAAAAAGTGGCCTATAAGCCCGTTAACGCGTCTTTTTATAAAATTGCGTTATCATTTTTTGGGCTTAAAAATGGCTATTGATTTGGGTTCTAAACGATGCACGTATTGGTAAAAACCACCGTTTAAAAGGTCGATAAGCGGAACTGAAAATTTCAAGTTAACAGGTGTTACATCCATTGAAACGGCAACTAAAATCCTGTCAAATCCGTCCGTTCGCTCGTATATAACAATACGTTTATCATAATATAAAATATTAAAATCGCCTTCTTTAAAGACAGGGCTTTTTCTAATTCTGCCAAGCTTTTTAATAAACTCTAAAATTTCAGTATCTTCCTTACCCCAAGGATAGCAACCACGGTTATACGGGTCTAAATCGCCCGTAAGCCCGGCTTCGTCACCGTAGTAAACGCAAGGGCTACCGTAAACGGTGTAAAGCATTGCGTAAGCAATCATTGCAAGGTGCTTACCCTTTTGGTATTCTTCATCGGTAAACTGCAAATCTTTTAACTGGTCTTTATCGGTTACGATTTGATTTCTACCAAGCGCGTTTATAATTCTTACCGTGTCGTGAGTGGACAGGCTGTTCATAAGTCCGTCACGCGCGCATTTAGGGAAGTTGTTTAATTGAGAGTTAAGCGTGTGTATAAGATAGGTTGTGTCGTTAAAGGTTAAGTAGTCGCAAATGGCGTCTTTTATGGGGTAGTTCATAACTGAATCTAACTGATTACCCAAAAAGTATTTGCGCCTTTCACCGTAAGCGTATTTATTGGTTGCGTCTTCCCAAACTTCCCCTATTACCGTTGCACCGTAGCTTTTTGCAACCTTACGTATGGATTCGATAAATTTTGAAGAAAGCTCGTCGGCAACGTCAAGCCTTACCCCTTTAAAGCCCATTTTAAAGTAATGTGGCAAGACCTTGTCGCAAATAAACTCTTGATACTCACGGCAGTCCTTGTTGATTGACGGCAACGACTCGAAATTCCACCAGCTACTATATCTATAAGGATAATAGTCGAAGTTATACCAACTAAAATATGGGGATTCAGGCGTGTTGTACGCGCCGTTTTGCGGGTAGGTTGAATATTTGTTAAAATATTTACTGTCAGCGCCCGTATGGTTATAAACGCCGTCAAAAATAAAGCTAATACCCCTTTTCTTGCCTTCGTTTAAAAGCTGAATCAGTTCTTCTTCAGTCCCTAAAAGTGGGTCGGGCGTAAGATAATCGCCCGTATCGTAACGGTGTGACGAGTACGCCTTTGAAATAGGGTTAAGATAAATTGCGGTAACGCCTAATTCCTTTAAATAGTCAAGCTTTGATTCAATGCCCTTAAAGTCCCCACCGAAAAACTCGTTGTTTAATACCTGTCCACTTGAGTTTCTATAGGTTGGCTTGCCACCCCAGTCGGTACGCAAAACCTTGTTAGGCTCAACCCCCATAAGCCCTGCACGGCAAAATCTATCGGGGAATATTTGATAAAGCACGCCACCTTTTAGTAGGTCTGACGTTGCGTAATATTTATCGTAAACGGTAAGCTGATAATCACGGTAAGCGTTAAAGCCTTGTGCTACGGCAGTTAAGTCGTTTGAAGCACCGTAAAGCGTGCCGTCACCGATAAAGTGGTAAAAGTATAAGCCCTTTTCCAAAGGTTCAAGGCACACAAAAAAGCTATCCTTTGACGGAGCTTTTGTCATAGGATAAGCTTTATAGTTACCGCCGTCCTTTTTGATAAGCAGTTCTAATAAATCCCCGCTAAACTTGACGGTAATATTAAGTTTTGTTGCGTTGTCAATTGCGCCTTGAACTGATTTGTGTTCAAGCTTGTTTGGGTTAAATTGGAACATCTTTTATTTATAGCGATAGTAAAAAGTAGGGCTATAGGTCGGTTAACTTGCCTTATCTTATAAAAAGACAGTTAACCGCCGCCCAAAATAGGTTGTAATTTTTATTTCTTGTTTCTAACGACTTGTTGTAAGTGCCAAATGTTGTCAGCGTATTCCTTGATTGCCCTGTCGGCTGCAAAGAAGCCACTTTGCGCGATGTTTATAAGGCTCTTTTTATTCCAAAGGTACCTGTCTTCATACTCACGGTCAATGAGCTTTTTGGTGTCGTAATAGGACGCGAAATCAGCCATACACATATATGGGTCGGCAATAGGCGCGTTGGTGGTTAAGTAGGTTGCAATAAAGTCAAACGAAACACCTGAATAGCCTTTCTTTAAGCTTTCAATTATGCGACGGATTTTAACGTTGTTGTTATAGTACATTGAAGCGTCGTAGCCACTGTTCCATAAATCTTCAACTTCGTGTGATTGCATACCAAAGATATAGATATTGTCATCGCCAACGGCTTGGTGCATTTCAACGTTTGCGCCGTCTTCAGTACCGATAGTTAAAGCGCCGTTAATCATAAACTTCATATTACCAGTACCACTTGCTTCCTTACCCGCCAATGAAATTTGCTCTGAAAGTTCAGTTGCAGGCATAAGCTTTTCAGCAATGGTTACCGAGTAGTCTTCCAAATAAACAACCTTTAATTTTTCACGAATGCGTGGGTCTGGGTTGTTATTGATATCGTCGGCAAGGCAACAAATAAGCTTAATAATTTGCTTTGCCATATAATACCCCGGTGCGGCCTTTGCGCCAAAGATAAAGGTCTTGGGGCGCATCGTAAGGTTAGGGTTAGCCTTTAACTCTTCGTAAAGATTGATAATATACATTACGTTAAGTAATTGGCGCTTATATTCGTGTAAGCGTTTTGCTTGTACGTCAAAGATTGATTCGGTGTCAACAATAATGCCGTTGTGCTTTGCAATGTAAGAAGCCAACTGCTCCTTTTTAACCTTTTTGATTGCGTCAAGCCTTTCCAAAACCTGCTTATCATCGGCAAAAGCGTTGAATTTAGCAAGCTGTGAAGCGTCTTTAACGTAGCCGTTACCAATGCACTCGTCTAAAAGGGCGCAAAGCTCTGGGTTGGATTGACATAACCATCTACGGTGCGCGATACCGTTTGTAACGTTAGTAAACTTATACGGCTCGTAATCGTAAAAATCCTTAAAGATTGATTTTTTAATAATGTCGCTATGGAGTGCTGAAACGCCGTTTACCTTGTGTGAGCCGACTACCGAAAGGTTAGCCATTTTAACTTTATCGTGCGAAATGATAGACATACGGTCGATCTTTTCCCATTGACCAGGATATTTTGACCATAAATCGGCGCAGTAACGACGGTTGATTTCCTTAATAATAGTATAAATACGTGGGAGACGTCTTTCGATTAAGTCCTGACTCCAAACTTCTAACGCCTCAGGTAAAACCGTGTGGTTGGTGTAAGCGATAGTTCTCGTAGTGATATCCCAAGCCTTTTCCCAGCTGTAATTATGCTCGTCAATTAAAAGACGCATAAGCTCTGGTACTGAAAGCGCCGGGTGGGTGTCGTTTAAGTGGATTGCAACCTTTTCAGGTAAGTTATCAAAGGTTGAATAACGCTTATGATGGTCGTATAAAATGTTTTGTAACGACGCTGAAACAAGTAAATATTGTTGTTTTAAGCGTAATGATTTACCTTCAAAGTGATTGTCTGACGGGTATAAAACCTTGGATAACAATTCAGCTTCAGTGTTTTCCTTCATACAGCGCATATAGTCGCCTTGAGAGAATAAGTGCATATCAAAGGTTTTTGTTGAGCGTGCCGACCAAAGCCTTAAAACTGAAACGGCTTCACTGTCTTTACCTGAAACCATCATATCGTAAGGCACTGCTTCAACTTCGGTTGCGTCAACGTGGCTTACGTGTAAGCCGTCTTGTTCCCAGCGTTCTTCAATCCTGCCGTCAAATTTTACCTTAAATGCCCTGTCGCTACGCATAGTAAGCCAGACTTCGCCACCAGGAAGCCATTCGTCAGGCAATTCCATTTGCCAGCCGTTTACGATTTTTTGCTTGAATAAGCCGTATTCGTACTTGATAGAAAACCCGTAAGTTGGGTAGTTTTGGCTTGCCAAAGCGTCCATATAACAAGCTGCAAGACGGCCTAAACCACCGTTGCCCAAGCCTGCGTCAGGTTCAGCTTCGTACATTTCTTCAAGGCTTGAATTAAATTCCTTTAAAACTGCTTCAAGCTGTTCGCCAATGTTTAAGTTGTAAACGTTATTCTTTAAGGAACGGCCAAGCAAGAATTCCATACAAAGGTAATAAACCTTTTTAGATTTATCCTTTTTAGTAGTTTCGTGATAGTCGTTACGGATATTTAAAAGTATATCCCTAACCGCCATAACTACGGCCTTATAAAGCTGATCCTTTGAACAATCTTCCGGGCTAACGCCGAAAAACCTTGATAGTTTGCCCACGATTGCCGTGCGCATAGTTTTTGCTGTAATTTTTGTATCCATTTTTCACCTTTTGGTAGTTATAATTAAATTTTGTCGTGTCTTAATTTGTACTGTAACTAATTTTTGAGTAAGTTGTATAATTTTTCGTATTCACCGGCAGATTGCAACCAGCTAAAATCAGTTTTGGCCGCCCTTTCTCTTATGCCGTTGAATACTGGCTTGTTACCGAAAGTAAATATTGCGTCTTTGATAACGTAGAGCATCTCGTCAGCGTTATAGGCTGAAAAACAGAAGCCGTTACCACCGTGGCGCGCTACGTTAAACGGTGTTATAGTGTCGTTTAAGCCACCTGTAGTTCTAACGATTGGTACTGTACCGTAACGGCAAGCAATCATTTGTGAAAGACCACAAGGCTCTGACTTTGAAGGCATTAAGAATATATCTGCCCCCGAATAAATTTTTGAAGACAAGTCCTTATTATACGCAATTATTGCCCTTACCTTGCCCTTATAAAGCTCGCTCATACGGGCAAAATAGTCTTCGTAAGCAACGTCGCCCTTGCCTAAAATAACGATTTGGATATCTTCCTTTAAAAGCTCTTCAAAAACGTGCTTAACAAGGTCCAAGCCCTTATGCGAAACAAGGCGTGAAATCATTGCGATAACAGGTACGTCTTCTCTCACCGGCAAGGAAAGCATTTTTTGTAATTCCTGCTTACAAACGCTCTTACCTGCAAAATCTTGGCCGGAATAGTTTTGGAACAAGGATTTATCCGTTTGTGGGTCGAAAACCTTGTCGTCAATACCGTTTAAAATACCAACAAGCTTGTTCGCGCAATCGTTAACTGCGTATTCAAGCCCCGACGCGTACTGTGGCGTTTTGATTTCTTCAGCGTAGGTACGGCTTACCGTGGTTACGTAATCACAAAGTTGCATTGCGCCCTTCATAAGGTTTATTGCCCCGCTGTATTCGATAAGGGACAAGCATTCGCTTGGTAGCCCGAATAAATCGCAGATTAAGTCGGTTGAGTATTTGCCTTGGTATTCAATGTTGTGTATGGTAAACACAGCGCGCATTTTGTCAAAACCATAGCGATTTGCATAAATGGTTTTTAAATAAATAACCGACAACGCTGATTGCCAATCGTGGCAATGTAAAACGGTTGGGTAATAATCAAGGTGGATTAAGCTTTCCAAAACTGCGCGTGAGAAAAATGCAAAACGCTCGCCGTCGTCAAAATACCCGTAAAGGTTATCACGCTTGAAATAATATTCGTTATCAACGAAATAAAAGGTAACGTTTTTGCGTTTGTAATAATAAAGCCCGCAGTATTGATTACGCCAACCAACCGGCACGTTAAAGTTACCAACGAAGGTCAAGTGGTTTTTATAGCCGTCTTCCATCGCCGAATACAAGGGCAAAACAACCCTTATATCGTAATTGCCACGTTCAGCAAGAGATATTGGAAGCGAGCCTATAACGTCGGCAAGCCCACCCGTTTTAATAAACGGCGTGCCTTCTGACGCCACGAATAAAATTGACGGTTTTCTTTCAACGGTAACCGTGATAGGTGGAGTCGGTGATTTTTCTTCGGCTTGTTTTTTTTGTTTCGGGATACTATTAGTTTTAGTCCCGATAACACTCTTATTGTGTTTTACAGCCATTTTTTGTCCCCTTTTACTAAATTGAAACGTCTTTTTTAATATAGAAAGGTAATTCTTCGCAACCCGATAAAACCTTACGGTCACGGATAACTACGTTTTTGTCGGTAATAATTGAGTTTAAGCTACAGTTATCGCCAACGATAGTGTTTTTCATAAGCACGCAGTTTCTAACCACTGCGCCACGCCCAACTTTTACGCCCCTTGATAAAATACTGTTATGTACTTCGCCTTCAATCTGACAGCCGTCTGAAACGAGCGAGTTGGTAACCACAGCGTTTGCACCGTAGCTTGTTGGTACGGAGTCTTTAATCTTGGTGTAAACTTGACCTTCACCGAATAAGCTTCTTCTTACGTCGCCATCTAAAAGCTTTAAGTTTACGTCGTAGAAGCGCTTTAGTGAAGAAATTTCTTCATAGAAGCCCTTGTGCTCGTAACCAACAACCTTTAACGCGTTAAGGTTGGTTGCGATAAGGTCTTTTATAAAGTGGCGACGCCCGTGTGAAATAGCGTCAGCAACGAGTGAAACGAGTAAGTCCTTTTTGATAATGCAAGCGTTTGCGTAAATGTTAACTTCGCCTGTTATTTGTGGGTCGACTGAAACGCTCGTTATTTGTCCGTTTTCAATAGTGAAAATAACGTTGTTAGTGCCGGAAATATCCTTCATATCCTTTTTAGCGTATAGCAAGGAAACGGCAGCGCCGGTTTCAATATGATTTTTAAGCATTAAGTTAAAGTCAATATTGAAAACTGCGTTTGAATCGGACATAACCACGTATTCTTCACGGCTACGGTTGATAAAGCCCAAGATACTCTTTAAGGCTTCCATACGGGTTGAATAAAGAGTGCTTGAATCCTTTTCGCCAAACGGTGGTAATAAAACGAAGCCCCCGTTTTTACGCGCTAAGTCCCAATCCTTACCACTACCAATATGGTCGATAAGCGACCTATAGTTGCGTTTTGTAACGCAACCAACGTGGGTTATGCCTGAATTAACCATACTTGA
>JAZTYT010000187.1:0-3548 GCA_045637045.1 Christensenellaceae bacterium
ACGCTTGCAGTTATTTACACAAAATGTGTAAAAAAGGCAAGCATACGCTTGCAGTTGTTTACACGAAACGTGTAAAAAAACCGGCCTATAGGTCGTTTATCGCCATTTTTAGACAAAAAAAGCCGTTTTGCAGTTTACAAAACGGCGTTTATTTTTTATAGTTAATTTACTTTTTTAACCGAGCAGTATGCCTGACAGGCAATGCCTTCTTCACGGCCAACGATGCCTAAACCTTCAAGCGTAGTGCAGGTTATGCCGACAAGGCTTGGGCTGATATTTAGTGCTGACGCAATATTTGTTTTCATACCGTCAACAAAAGGCGCAAGCTTTGGTTTTTCAGCCATAATGCAGATAGAAGCGTTACAAATTTTAAAGCCGATTTGACTGACCATTGTAACGACCTTTTCTAACAAGAGCATACTGGATATACCTTTGTAGCTTTGGTCGGTATCGGGGAAGTAAGTGCCTATATCCTTAAGCGCGCAGGCTGATAATATTGCGTCCATAAGAGCGTGGATAACTGCGTCGGCATCGCTGTGGCCTAAAAGCCCTTTTGTATGGGGTATGGTTACGCCACCCAAAACAAGTGGGCGGTTTTCCACAAGCTTATGCAAATCAAAGCCCGTGCCAACGCGGAAATCATTTATAAAATCTTCCGGGTAAGTTAGTTTTACGTTTTCACGCGAGCCTTCCATATAACGGCAAGGGCCGATGAATTTACAATAAATACCACAATCATCAGTAAAGCTTTGGTCGTTTTTTGCAAGGGTGTGGGCTTTTAAAATTTGGTCGTATTTGAAAGCCTGCGGGGTTTGTAGGCTTAAAAAATCTGTTCGCCCTGTGCTTACAATTTGCCCGTTTTGTAGTTTACCCAAGGTGTTACTAACGGGGAGCGCAAGAACGCAAGAACCATTGATAATCGTGTTATACAGGCACTTTTTGATAAGTTCAGGCTCGATATTGGGTCTTGCACCGTCGTGTATAAGCACGAAATCGCAAGGGGTGGATACAAGCGCGTTATAAACCGACTGCTGGCGAGTGTCCCCACCTAAAACGATTTTGATTTTTTTAGAGATTGGCAAAAGCAAGCTTTCGTAAGTTGAAATATCGTCCTTACTTGCAGTCACCACGATTTGGTCGATTTCTTCCACAGCCAAAAAATTGGCAACGGTGCGCTCGATAACGGTAGAGTTACCAAACCTTGCCAAATTTTTGTTCATATTAAGTTGTGCGCGAGAGCCACAGCCTGCGGCGGTAATAATTGCAACGTTCATAAAAAAACCTATGCGATAATCTCGTACATTTTTGAAGCGTCTTCTTTTTTGACCGTTTCCTTAAGCTCAAGCACCCTAAATTTAACTGCGCCACTACCGAAACGGATTTCTACCTCATCCCCAACCTTAAGAGTATAGCTTGGCTTAACGTCCTTACCGAAAACGCTTACCTTACCACCCTTGCAGGCGTCTGAAGCAACCGTGCGCCTTTTGAGTATTCTTGAAACCTTTAAAAATTTATCAATTCTCATAAAACTTTGCCACCAAAATTTATTAAAAGCAAGGGTATTTCACCCCTAAAAAACCACTAAAAAAACCTTGAAAAATTTTTTAAAAACAGCGGGGAATTTTTTTAAATCAGTGTAAAACTAACCCCAAAAAGCCCACGCACGATAACCAAAATAATGCGTGGATAGCGCACGCATCACGCTTTAATATATTATATTTTATAATAAAATTTTCTAAAAATTAAATAAATTAACAAAAATTACCAAAAAACGCTTGACAAGGGCGGCGTTTTTAGTTAAACTCAATAAGTTATAATAGCCGCATTATGTATCAGCAACTTTTTAAACGGTTTTTTTTGGCAGTTTGCCTGACAAAAACACGGTTTAAAGGTGTAATTGAGCGTGTAACCTGCTAAAAATTGCTCGGTTTTCTCAATTATATACCATATTGTGGCAAAAAGCAACGACAAAGCAGTATTTTTTCAAAAAAAAGGAGCGGAAGTTAATGACAAGAAATTTACCGTCAGAAAAATTCGGCAACGTTGAAAGGAAAACCTTTTCACGCATTAAAGGACCACAAGAAGTCCCAAACCTTGTAGAAGTTCAAAAAGATTCGTACAAGGCGTTTATCGATGAAGGTATCGCAGAAGTTTTTGAAGACTTTTCCCCGATTACCGACTTTTCTGACCGCTTTGAACTTTATTTTTTAGACCACAAATTGATCGACAGCCCAAAATATAGCGAAAAAGAGTGTCGTGACCGCGACGCAACCTACGCTATACCTCTAAGGGTTAACGTTCGTTTGGTTAATAAAATTACGGGCGACATCATCAACCAAGACGTATTTATGGGTGATTTGCCAAAAATGACCGATAACGGCTCTTTCATCATCAACGGTGCAGAAAGGGTTATCGTTTCCCAGCTTGTTCGTTCACCTGGCGTTTACAACAACTTTGAGTTTGATAAGTCAGGTAAGAAGCTTTATAACACCACGGTTATCCCTAACCGTGGCGCTTGGCTTGAGCTTGAACAAGACAACCAAAAGGTTATCTGGGTTAAGGTTGACAGAACGCGTAAATTACAAGCGTCTATTTTGCTCCGCGCTTTAGGCTTTGAAGCCAATAAGGACATTTCCGATTTATTCGGTAACGACCCATATATTGAAGCAACGCTCGCAAAGGACCATACAAAGACGGTTAAGGAAGGATTATACGAGCTTTACCGTCGTCTCCGTCCGGGCGAAGTTCCAAACGACGAAGCCGTTAAAATCAACTTACGCAATATCTTCTTTGACGCAAGAAGATACGACTTGGCAAGAGTTGGTCGCTACAAATTCAATAAACGCTTAAACTTGGCTGCACGTATAGTTGGTCAAACTGCTGCTGACAACATTATTAACGAAGACGGCGAAGTTTTAGTAGAAGCAGGCGAAGTTATCACGCGTGAAAAAGCATTTGAGCTCCGTGACGCAGGCGTAAACCAAATCGACGTTTTAGTTGGTGGCCAAAAGCACAGAGTCATTGCTAACAACACCGTAAGCTTCAAGGCCGTTACGGGCTTAAACGCAAAGGCGTTCGGTCTTATCGATATGATTCACTACCCATCCTTAAAGTTTGCCGAAGTAGTTAACCAAAAGGCAAAGGAATTGGGTGTTGAAGAAGCGGCTGAAGCTTTAACCGACGAAATCAACGCGCTTTACTACACCGAAGAAGTTAAAGACCAAACGGGTGAAGAAAAGCCTGAAACCAAGAAAAACGCTGAAAAACGTAAGGAACAAAGAAGAAAATTCGTTGAAGCCTGCGTTGAATTCTTCACGATTATCGAAAACGGCGTTCCTGAAAAATTAAATGCTGAACAGAAAAAGACGGTTAAGCCATTGATGGTAATTCTCAACCACAAGCATATTACCGTTGACGATATTATCGCTTCAGTATCTATTAACCTTGACCTTTGCTACGGCATTGGTACTATTGATAACATCGACCACTTGGATAACCGTCGTGTTCGTTCCGTTGGCGAGCTTTTACAAAACCAATTCAGAATTGGT
>JAZTYT010000188.1:0-9844 GCA_045637045.1 Christensenellaceae bacterium
TCTATTGCTTGCTTTATTTCAAATGCTTTTAGCGACTTTAATGCTACGTGACACTGATTATCTTATAAGTGACCATAAAAAGAGAGAAGCTCTAACTAATGTTTTATTAGTTTAGCTGTCGCAATTAAAGTTTATACGTCGTGGCTGCTATCGGTTAGACTTTAATAGGCGAGATCCCACCTAAACGTTGGATTTTATTAGGAGTTTTTAGCTAAAATATCACTATAAAAAACTTGCAATTTTTACTTAAATTTAGCCTTTTTAAGCCATTTTTTAACAAAAAACTGCTAGCTCTAAAATGAATTCTAACGGAATCCTAAAATATTTTTCGACATAAAAATCGTGGCATTCTCTATAAATAAATCACCAATTGTGGCTCGATTTTTCAGTTTTTGATTTTGCTAATCTTTTGGCGCTTTGATTTTGGCGCAGTAAATTTTCTTTGCGCCCTAAATTTGCGATTTGTTGAACATCAACACAAAAGCCCGTGGAAAAACCCACGGGCTAATTTTGTATTTATGATTTAGCTTAGCTTAAACCTTAATAATCGTATTAGTTAAATGTTTACGTATTGCCATTAGAACAGTAGACCGAACAGGAAGCCGAACAAGTTATAATCAAGGAAGAAGCCGGCAACCACTGAAGACTTAAGGAGTATTTTGAATTCACTTAAGAACTTGAAGGGCATTACGTTGATAATGAATAGCACGAAGTAAACGATGCACAAGCCTTTGAATAGCCCAACCAACGCGCCAAGCGTTTTGTTTACGTTGCCAACTATCGGCATATTGTCTGCAAGGAATGATAACAAATGTTTAAGCAGGAAGCACGCAACTCTTACGCCGATAAATATTACTAAATAGCTTACGCCTATTAACAAATATTTAGCAACCGAGTAACCAACGACGCTCGCAAGGTTGACCATACCTTCGGTTACCTTGCTCGAATATTCGATGACTGACTTTTTCAAAAACTCCGGTATAGGCAAGGAAGTTAAGTGCTGGGCAACTTCGCTTACCTTTACGCTTTGGTTGGCAACGTTGAACATTGAAGCAACGGTTGACGCGATATTGTCGTCCCACTTGGTGGTGTTACAAATTAAAGTTGCGAGTGGCGAGCAAAGCGAGTAAGCCAACACGAACGAAGCCACGATACCAACAAGCCCGATGACCTGTTTTATGAACCCACGTATAAGCCCATAAATCGTAAGCCCTAATATTATCAATAAAACAATGCCGTCAACGTAAGTGAACGTTTTGGCTATGGTCAATAACATAAAAACTCCTTTTGCCAAAAGGCAGGGGAATAATTTTAGTAGTTATCAAAGGTTAACAAAGTTAAGCCCTTTTACCACTAATCTTTTTAAGAACGAAAACAATAGCGAGCGCGACGACACCTAAAACGCCAACGCATAAAAGCGCGTCACTGTAAGCAAGGTTGTTTACAACTGCAGGGCCTATAAACCCACCGAGCGCAAACCCCGAAAACATAATGCCATAATTTACACCGTTATATTTGACGCCAAAGTTATCAGCCGTAAGCGCAGGGTAAACACCCATACTCCCACCGTAGCACCCGGCAATCAAAACAGCCGAAGCAATAAACGGAACTAATAACCCAAGCTTTATAAACGCAAACGCGCCAAACCCAAGAAGGGCAACGCTTGCCGACATAACGACAAGGGTGTTGAGCCTGCCAAGCTTATCAGACAAAAAGCCCCACGCAATACGCCCAACGGTATTGCCGATTGCAATAATGCTTACAACCAACGCGGCAACCGTTTGATTGCTAACACCAAGCGCACCCACGATTTGCGCGCCCTGTGTGATAACCATAAGCCCACCCGTCGCAAAAATGGTGAAAGCCAAAATCATCAACCAAAAACGCTTATCGCCAAGCATTTGCTTCCAGTTTTTATGTATGCCAGAATCTTTCTCAACCCCATCACTATCGGGCTGAAGATTCTCGCTCGGTTTATTAGCTACAAAGCTATCCAGCCCCTTGCTTGTTAAAAGTGGATGGTCGCCACTTTGGGGGGCAGGGGATGAGATGAAAATACCAAAAAACACAATCACGCTGGCAAACACCACGCCCAAAATTACAAAAGCCGTTTGTACGCCAAGCCCCGTCATTATCCTTTCGATGATTGGGGGGAATATAATACTACCACACCCGAAGGCCGCTGTGGTAATACCTGCAACAAGCCCACGCTTATCAGGGAAAAATTTAACTGCGTTATCAATAATGATACCGTAAGTGAGCGAAAGCCCAAAGCCTGTTACCAGCCCGTAGGAAAGATAAAGCCCAACAAGGCTTTTACAAACCCCACTTAAAACCAGTCCACCACCGAAACAAAGCCCACCAACAAAAACAACGTACCTTGCTTTACCTAATAGTCTTTGTAGTGGCTCGCCCACAATCATACAAACAGGGGCAATTGCGCTACAAATAGTAAACGCCATTGCAAGCTGGCCTTCGGTAAGCTGGGTGGCAAAGATTGAAACCGACTCTTTAAACAGCCCAACCTGATACACCGACCAAACGTAGCCCGTACCAATGCAAATATTTATAATTACGCTAGCGAGCAAAACAACCCACTTGCTACTAAAAAACCTACTCATATCCACCTATGAAAGCCACGCGCACTCTTGATATGTGGCGCACTTACGTATTATTGTACTATAACTAATAAAATTTTTCAAGCATTTTGACTTTTGTACCCCGTTTATAGTATATTCTAACAGAATTTGGAAACAATTATAACCATGCAAGGATATTCATTTAATATAAATAATCGCACAGCGCAGGCAGGAATAACCGACGGGCTTATAAAATTATTCGATTACTACGTGCCCGTTATCGTTTGCGTTGGAACTGACGCGGCAATAGGTGATAGCTTAGGCCCAATTATCGGCACTAAACTAAAAGAAAATAAAGTGCCTGCCTTTGTGTACGGCAGTCTTGACTCAACCATAACGGCAAAGGAAGTCAAAACCATAGGCGAATTCATAAAGTCAGCCCACCCACTTTCAAAGGTTTTGGTAATTGACGCGGCTGTCGGGCTTGAAGAAGACGTTGGTGTGATACGTGTTATAAACGACGGAATTCGCCCTGGCCTTGGCGCTGACAAAAATTTACCCAAAATTGGCGACGGCTCTATTATGGGTATAGTGTCGCCACGCTCTAAAGGTAACCAAAGTTTTATGTGCGCAACACGGCTAAGCGCTATATATAAAATGGCTGAAGTTATCGCAAACGGCGTGACCGATTATATTTTAGCTTGCGAGCAAAAACCTGCCTATAGGTCGGTTAAGTAGACTTTTTCATTAATTTTCTCTAAAAAATATAATAAAAACCAACAAAAAAAGACGGCATTTTTTGCCGTCTTTTGTCTGTTATTTGTTATCTGCAACAAACTTCAATTAAGGTTTGCAAATAGATTTCAGTCATAGTGTCTAACGTTGAAAGGGTAACGTGTTCGTTTGGTTTGTGAATGCTTTCGCCTTCTTCCATATTGAGAGCAGGGCCGAAAGCAACGCCGTTTTCAAGCGCGCGCGCATAAGTACCGCCACCGATTGCTATAGGTGGAGTGCTATCACCGGTGCATCTGAAATAAATATCGCTTAAAACCTTAACAAGCCCACTGTCTTTTGGCGAGAACAAGGGCGCTTGATAGCTTAAAATTTCCATTGCGCCAATTTGCGATAACTTTTCAACGACAAAATCCTTTTCAAGTGTTGAAGGGTATCTTACGTCAACCGTAACGTAAATTTTATCATTATCGCACCTGATTATATTTGGCGAGAAAGTCAAATGCCCCGTTTCATCAACCAGCTCCTTAACGCCGTGGCAAGCACCAAACAAGCCGTCGTAAACAGAAGCGTCTAAAATGCCGTTGTTTACAAGGAAGCCCAAAACCTTTGCGATTGCGTTATCGCCCTTTTCAGGTGTTGAGCCGTGCGCTGAAACGCCCGTTGCTTTTAAATAGTTGCCGTCGACTAAAACACCTTGATAATCGGCATATAGCCCCACTTTTTCAAGCGTTGCAGTACAAAAATCGCATACAACGTTGGCTCTTTCGCCACCAGTTATATCTAAAAGCGCTTGTGGTTTGTCAAAAGAATACCTAATATGTAATATACCCTTTTCGGCATAGATTACAGGGAAATCAGCGTCAGGGGAGATGCCTTCTTTAGGAAGCTTGGCAACCTTTCTGTAATGCTCGATACAGCCCCAGCCACTTTCTTCGTCACAGCCCAAAATAAGCTTTATTTGGCGATTAGGAGTAATACCTGCGTCCTTTAAAGCCTTCATACAATACAAAACGGCAACAGCCCCACCCTTATCGTCAAGAACACCGCGTGCAAAAATCTTGCCGTCACGAATTGTTGGAACGTAAGGTGGCGTAACCCAATCGGCCAAATTACCTTCGGGCACAACGTCCAAATGGCATAAAACGCCAAAGGGCTCGCCTTGTCCAAAAAGGACTTCGCCAATATAGTTGTCATAGTTAACCGTTTCAAAGCCCAAATCGTTTGCAAGGTTTAAAAAGTAGTCAAGCGCGTCTTTTACGCCCTTACCAAACGGCGCGTTTTCGGACGGCACACTTTTAACGCTTGGAATTTCAAGCAGGCCAAAAAGTGAGTTAATAAGTTGAGTTTTATCAACGATAGGCTTCATAAATATCTCCTAACCCTTAAAAAAACAAGGTTTTTTTTAAAGTTGTTAAAAATTTGATAAATATATTATACACTTTTTCTAAAATATGTTAAAATGTTTTGTACAAGATTATCAATTTTTATTGGTGAAAAATGCACACAAACCATCGTAACCGTCTTCGCGAGAAGGCGCTTAAAAACATAGACGCACTTAACGATTACGAATTATTGGAACTGATTTTGTTTTCAGCAAAGCCACGCGTAAACACAAACGACACGGCACACCTTTTGCTTGAAGCATTCGGGAGCATAAAAGGCGTTTTAGAAGCCGACCCGAAATCCCTTGCTGAAATCAAGGGCGTTGGCCCACAAACCGCTTCGTATATAACCACGCTTAACCAAGTTATAAAGCGTTACGGCGACGTCAAAGACAAAGCAAAGATGCAAATCTTTTCCTATAACACGTTTAAACCCAAGCTTATCGAACTTTTCAAGCCCTGCACGACCGAAGTTTTCGTTGCGTACTTATTAAACAAAAACCTTGAAGTCGTCGGTAAACACGCGGTAGGCAATCACTCCACGGTGGAAGTGGTTATCAGCCTTGAAAAAATCGCTAAATTAGTGGTTTTGAATAAACCCCACGCCGTGGTTATCGCGCACAACCACTTATCGGGCATAAACCAGCCGTCCCATAACGATGACGTCACAACCGAAAAGCTTATGCTATTGCTTGACTTAAACGGCGTACAACTTGTCGACCATATAATCGTAACCAAAGACACGGCGTTTAGCTACTTCCATAGTGGCAGGCTCGACCAAATCAAACAAAAAATAAAAACCATTCTATAAAATCACTTTCAGGTAGGAGATATTATGACAGTAAGAACACGTTTTGCACCAAGCCCAACAGGTTTTATGCACCTTGGCGGTATGCGTACCGCGCTTTATTGCTACCTTTATTCCAAAAAACACGGTGGCGACTTTATCTTGAGAATCGAAGACACCGACCAAGAAAGATTCGTTGAAGGCGCAATCGAAGTTATTTATTCTTCCTTAAAGCAAGGCGGAATGAGTTACGATGAAGGCCCGGACGTTGGCGGTAATTACGGCCCTTACGTTCAATCCGAACGCCGTGACCTTTATATGAAATACGCATTAGAGCTTATTGAACGCGGTGGCGCGTACTATTGCTTCTGCTCAAAGGAACGCCTTGAAACCTTGCGCGACGATTTGGGCAACGCAAAATACGACAAGCACTGCTTAAACCTTTCAAAGGAAGAAGTTGAAGCGCGCATCAAAGCAGGCGAGCCTTACGTTATCCGTCAAAACATTCCAAGAGAAGGCGTTGGCACTTACGACGACGCTATTTACGGCAAAATCTCCGTTGATTATTCCGAGCTTGAAGACAACGTTTTAATCAAGTCCGACGGCTTGCCAACCTACAACTTTGCCAACGTTGTTGACGATCACCTTATGGGCATCACTCACGTTATAAGGGGTAGCGAATACTTATCATCAACACCAAAATACAACCTTATGTACGACGCTTTCGGTTGGGAAAGACCAACTTACATCCACCTTCCACCAATTATGAAGGACGCAACCAGAAAGCTTTCCAAACGCTATGGCGACGCTAACTTTGACGACTTCGTTTCAAAGGGCTATTTGCCTGAAGCAATCGTAAACTACATCGCGCTTTTAGGCTGGTGTCCAAAGGACAACTCCGAAAAGATGACTATGCAGGAAATGATTGAAAAATTCTCTTTAGACGGCGTTTCAAAATCACCAGCCATTTTTGACGACGTTAAACTACGCTGGCTTAACGGCGAGTACTTAAAGGCAATGACCGATGAAGAATTTTATAAGGTTGCTAAACCTTGGATCGTTTCATCAAAGGTAGGCGAAAGCTTTGATAATCGCGTTATAGCCCAACTTTTAAGAACACGCGTTGAAATTTTAAACGAAATCCCTGACAAAATTAACTTCCTTGCAGAGTTTAAAGAATACGACAGCGAATTATTCTTCCATAAAAAATCAAAGACGGATAAGGAAGTTGCAATCCAGCTTTTACCAAGCTTAATTGAATGCGTTGAGTCTTTAACTTTGTTCGACCACGATACAATCTACGGCGCGCTTTCAGAGCTTGCAACCAAGCTTGAGGTTAAACCTGCAGCCCTTTTCTGGGTGTTCAGAATTGCTTTAACCGGCCAAGCAGTTACCCCTGGTGGCGCTGTTGAAATGGCACAAATTTTAGGTAAAGCAGTTTCTTTAGAAAGGCTTAACTTCTCACTCAATATGTTAACAAAATAGTTACAATGGGCTTGTTCGCGTAAACGGATAAGCCCTTTAAATAGAATAAAATGAAAAAATTATTTTTACTAACAGTCTTTATTTTGGTGGTTGCGCTTTTAACGGCTTGCACCATTAAACCGGTCGTACCCGGTAATTCGGCTTCTAACGGTGCTTCAAACAGCCAGGGCAACGGTTCGGGTTCAAGTAGCCCAAGCGACACACCAAACGACAACCCCAACGTGGGCACTGAAAGCACCGAGCCAAAACACAACCTGCCCGGCACGATTGACGCTCAAGCCCTTTGCGCGCACGTTTTTAATAACGACGTTTGCAAAAAGTGTAGCACCCGTGAAAACCCGTTTGTTTTTAGCGTGTTTGGGGATAACGTGGTTATTTATAATAACCAAACCGAAAACCCTTACGACGTCGACCTTGACGTGTACGGCAGTGACGTTCAAGCCGTTTTCTACACCCCAAATTTTGACGGCATTGAAGACGCTTACACTGACTCCACCAAGGATAATTTTTATACCGACGGCTACACGGAAGCTTGGTGTTATGAAGACAGCTATTATCGCACAAGACACTTCCTTTTAAGCGGGGATATGTCCGAACAAAGCCACCTACCGACAAGCCACCCGATAGTAAGGGACGATACGTTTGTTGAAATAACCACCGCAACCTACGTTTTATCGCCAGCGGGCAGTTTTTTAGGCTACGTTGTTTACAACTCTTGGGGTGGTGCTGAAATAATTTATTACGGCGCAGGTTACGCAAGCTTGGAAGAAGTCGCGGCATACCTTTTGGCTTTTGGCGAAGTCCCACCCAACAGCAATTACAAAAAGAGTTCGACGGGCAAAAAGCAGTCTGTTGCCGACTGGGGCGTTTACGGCAGGGTAAACGTTGGTAATTTCCGCAACTACGGCAGTTCAACCGAGCCCTTGCTCCCCGGCACAACCTATCTTGAAACCGACTTTGGCACGAGCGGTGGGTTTTACGTTGGTGACGGCATCGTAGACGCTTACAACGACGGCAGTAGCATAACGCGTGGCACGGCAAGGTTTGTTTTCACGCCGATCACAGCCCAAAAAAGCATTGACGACCGTTACGTTTTTTATACCTATAACCACTATAACGACTTCCAGCAATACTTAAATTACAAGGGTGGCTGGGGCTTAAGGTTTGGCAACGAAAGCGCAGGCAACGAGTATAATCAAGGCGGAAACACGCCGACAACCTATCCACAGGTTACTTTGTTCAGTTATTACGATTTGTTAAGTTAATGATAAAAAGCCTTTGCAACATGCAAAGGCTTTTAATTATTTAGTATAAGTTACTTCAACGTTACCAAGCTTGTTGTGTCCTTTAATAATTAGGCGCTTTTTGCTGTTTGGTGAAACGTTAATTTTTTCAACGTCAACGTTGCCAAACTTGTTTATAATATCGCAGGATATATACCAATCCTTGGGCACGTAAATTTCAACGTTGCCAAGCTCGTTTACAACGTTAAGCACTATCTCACCACTAAAGTTTTCGGTGTTAGTGAAATAAACTTCGGTATTGCCGAGCTTATTGTAGCACGAAACCTTGCGTTTTGTTGCGCAGTCGATATACCTTGTGGAAGAACTGCCCTTGTTGTAATAAGCGTTTTCACTATCCTTAAAAGCCTTTTTAAAGTTGTCTTTACACTCTTTTTCGTGCTCTTTTATCTCTTCAGCGTCACAAGGCTCGTAATCTTCACCGCTTGCTTCTTCAACGTCTTTATCCACCTCTGGTTCTTCCGGTTCTTCGGGCTCTTCACCTTCCAAATCTTCGTCATTTAAAGCGTTGTCCTGTCTGAACCTGCCCGTTTTGCCGTTTATATTAACGATAGATCTATCGCTAGGCAACAGCATTTCAATGCCGATTGTAATAAGCACGGCTGAAACTATAAACAACCAGTTTGGCCCGATATCTCCGCTTTCAATACCACAGGCAAGGGCAATGTCCTTTTCCAAAACCAAAAATATAATAACGAGTGGAATAAACAAGTACCCAAACTTACCTTCGATACAGCGTTCCACAATGAACACTAAAACCAAGAAGGCGAGCGCGATTTTCCAAAGCGCGATATTTAAACCAAAGTTTATCCCCACGGTGTTTAAAACTATAATTACGGCAAGCACTATAAGTGAAACTGCCCATAAAATTTTACTTTTCATAATACCCCTATTTGATACGCAATTCAAAAATTTTGTCTTTTAAGTCTTTATAATAGTTTTTAGATGCATAAACGGTTTTTTCGGTGTTTTTAAAGCACACCCGACTCGGCCCCGTCAAGTTTTTGGTGATACTTGAAACGAGCATCGCGTTCACTATGCAACTTTTAGACGCCCTAACAAAGCAAGGCGGAAGGTCCTTTTCCAGCTCAAAAAGCTTGGCCTTTGAATAATACATATTTTTAGCCGTGTGCGCTGTGATTTTGCCGTTGTCCGTTTCAAAAAACAAAATCTTGCTTACCGAAACAAAGTACTGCGTGTCACCGTTTGAAAACTCCATCTCGCCCGAAAAGACGGTTGAAAGCAAAAGCTCTTCAATAGCGCGCGCCTTTTCTATGCTGGTGGCGGTAATATGTAAACCTTCTTCCTTATCGTTGGGGCAAACGTCAATTTTAACTCTCATTTGCCAATCCCTTTTGTTTTTGTACTTTCATTATATACTAATTTTGCGTTTTGTAAATACTTTTTTGCTAAAAGGTAAGTATTTTGGGGTAAAAGGTAAGTTTTGTTTTTAATTTAATAAAAAGGTTTTGGCAAAAGCCAAAACCCGACCATAATTCTTCATTCTTCACTCCGTGCTTCGCACGGCTTTTTAATGAATAGTGAATAGTGAATGGTGAATAATTGTGGTAAACT
>JAZTYT010000189.1:0-3469 GCA_045637045.1 Christensenellaceae bacterium
ATTCTTCATTCTTCATTCTTCATTCTTAATTAAAAAAGTGGCCTATAAGCCACTTTTTCACTCATATACAACGTTTAACAGGGTCAAGCCCTTTGCGGGGGCTGTTTTGCCAACGTCGGCACGGTTACCGTTAATAAGCGCACCGTTTACCTTTTCAAGCGTTAATTTGTCCTGGCTTACGGCAAGCAACGTGCCAGCCATAATTCTTACCATATTATATAAAAAGCCGTTACCGGTTACACTAAACCGCACGAAGTCACCGTCTTTAAAAACCTTTGCGCCGTAAATGGTTCGCACGGTGTTTTTTACCGACGAGCCACTTGCCAAAAAGCATTTAAAATCGTGCGTGCCTACAAACAAGTCGCAACAAGCCTGCATTTTTTCAAGGTTTAGCCCGTCAACGCGCGTAGCGTACCTTTCGTAAAGCGGGACCTTAACAGGGGATACGTAAAAGGCGTATTCATAAGTTTTTTGCTTTGCGCCGTAGCGCGCGTGGAAATCATCGCTTACAAGATAACTTTTTAAAACCTGTATATCTTCAGGCAAAAGCGCGTTTAGTGCAAGCGCGATTTTTGTGGGTGGAATGGTTGTTTGACAATCAAAATGAGCAACCTGGCACTTGGCGTGCACGCCTGCGTCAGTTCTTCCGCTTGCAATAAGGTTGGTCTTTTTGCCAAGCAGTTTTTTAAGGGCTTCTTCTAAAATCTCTTGGCAGGAAACCCCGTTTTTTTGGCATTGCCAACCACAATAATTAGTTCCGTCATAACAAAGCTCAAGGGCAATTCTCATACGATACCCCCAAGATAAATATTAGCTAAAATAACTGCCGTAAACACCACGGCTGTAACAAAAACGGAAACCACGTCCCTGAATTTTATGGTCAGCTTCTTGTATTTCGTACGGTTTTTGCTTCCGTTATAGCAACGCGCGTCCATCGCATCGCCAAGCTCTTCAGCACGACGGAAAGCACTTATGATTAAGGGGATTAAAACAGGTAAAAGCGCCTTTGCTTTTGCTAAAAAGTTACCGCTTTCAAAGTCAGCCCCACGCGCCTTTTGTGCACAAATTATTCTATCGGTTTCTTCCATAAGCGTTGGGATAAACCTTAAGGCAATACTCATAATAAGCGCAAGCTCGTGCACGGGGAAGCGTATCCACTTAAGGGGCTTTAACAAGCTTTCAATGCCGTCGGTTAAAGAAACAGGCGTGGTGGTAAGTGTTAATAAACTGCTACCAAACACCAAAAACGAAAGCCTTAACGCCATAAACAGCGCGTATTCTATTGATTTATCAGTAATGTTTTTTAAAAGCCAGACGTCCCATAAAACCTTTGCGCCTTCCTGCTTGTGTAAAAACAGGTTGATAATAAAGGTGATAATGATAATAAACAAAATTGCTTTTACGCTTTTAATTACCGCGCCAATCGGCACTTTAGCAATGATTATCGTGGCAAGCAAAAAGCCCCCTGCAAGCAAAAAGCCTACAAAGTTTTTGATTAAGAAAATCATTACGATATATGCAATTAAAACAACTATCTTGGTGCGTGGGTCAAGCCTGTGGATAGGCGACGACGCAGGATAGTACTGCCCAAAAGCAACGTCAGAAAGCATATCTTACCCTTTATTTTTGTAAAGTTTTACAACCTGTTCTATAAAATTATCGTCGGTGTAGTCGGTGTCAAGCTTTACGCCGACCTTTTCAAGCTCTTTAGTGATAAACGCCGTAACGGGGACTTCTAACCCGCTTTCTTTAATAAGCGCCGTGTCGTCAAACAGCTCGCGTGGTGTGGCAACCTTTTTAAGCGCGCCTTCGCCAAACATTGCAACCTTGGTGCAGTGCTTTGCCACGTCGTTCATATCGTGCGAAACAACTATTATGGTTTTTACCGTGTTTTTGTGTAAGTGGTGTAAAAGTCGCCAAAGCTCGGTTTTACCAACAGGGTCTAACCCGGCACACGGCTCGTCCAACACCAAAACACTTGGCTTGGTCGCTAAAACGCCAGCGATTGCAACCCTGCGTTTTTGCCCGCCTGAAAGCTCAAAAGGTGATTTGTCTTTTACTTCTAAATAGTTAAGCCCAACCATTTCAATCGCGTTTTTAACGGCCAACTCAACCATGCCTTCGCTTGCTTTGTCGTTAAAGTTTTTAAAGCCAAAGGCAACGTCTTCAAACACCGTTTCAGCAAACAACTGTTGCTCGGGGTACTGGAAAACCATGCCCACCGTTTGGCGCAACTCTTTTAACTTTTTCTTGTAAGCCTTACCCTTTTTCTTTTTACCTTTTTTATCGGGGGAAAGGTCGATGTCGCCGACCAAAAGACTGCCTTCCTGCACGGAAACGAGCGCGTTTAGGTGTCTTATAAACGTTGACTTGCCACTACCCGTGTGTCCGATTATACCAAAAAACTCGCCACTGTCAATAGTTAAGCTTACGCCCTTTAAGGCGTAGGTTGCAAACTCTGTTTTTCGGCTGTACTGAAAGCTTAAATCGTTGCAGGTTATAACCATTTTTTACCCCCTTTTAAGATTTTTTGTTTGTTATGCTTTTTAAAGCCAATATATAAAAGTGTGGCTATAAGCCGTTTTTTAAGGTTTTTTGTTAGTTTTTATCTTCAAACGCCCTTTTTAAACCGTCTAAAAGCGTTTGTTTATCAATAACGTCGTCAAGCCCGTTTACACCCTGCTTTTTTAAGCGCGAAGCAATCTTCATTGCGTTAGGCTTTTCAAGACCGGCCCTAAAGAGCAATTCTTCGTCCTTAAAAATTTCTTTAGGCGTGCCGATTCTTGCAACGCTACCTTCAATTAAAACGGCAACACGGTCACACTCGGTTACTTCGTCCATATAGTGTGTAATTGCAATAACTGTCATGCCTTCTTTTTTGTTAAGCTCCTTAACGACGGCCATAACTTCATCACGGCCACGTGGGTCAAGCATTGACGTTGACTCGTCTAAAATAAGAATCTCGGGCTTGATTGCTAAAACGCCCGCAATAGCAACCCTTTGCTTTTGCCCACCCGATAATTTTGACGCCATAGAGCTTCTAAACGGCACGACCCCCGTTGCGTTTAAAGCAAACTCAACGCGCTCGCCAATTTCTTCACGGCAAACGCCAATGTTTTCAGGGCCGAAGGCAACGTCGTCTTCAACGATTGAAGCAACCATTTGGTTGTCTGGGTTTTGGAATACTATACCAACCTTTTTCCTTACTTCAAAAAGCTCTTTTGGTGTTTTTGCTTGTAAGCCCAAAACTTCAATAGTGCCGGACGTTGGGGTGATAAGCCCCGTTATAAGCCTTGCAAGGGTGCTTTTACCACTTGCGTTTCTACCGACAAGGGCTAAAAACTCGCCACTATTAACGGTGAGATTCAAGTTATTGATAACAGGCTTTTGTTTATCTTCATAACTAAAACAAAGATTTTCAATCTTAATAGCGCTCAAGTTTGTACCCCAAGTCGGATCGTAGCCATGT
>JAZTYT010000190.1:0-2308 GCA_045637045.1 Christensenellaceae bacterium
AGGAAGACAACATCATTTTTCAACTCCTTGGCTCACAGAACGACATGGCTACGATCCGACTTAACAAACATAAAAAGCAAGGTGAATAACCTTGCTTTTTATGCGTTTGTTAAAGACAACCCCTCGCTGAGCGAGGGGATAAAATCCTTTAGGTGGGACAAAAAATCCACCTATGGTAAAATAAAGGCGACTGACAATCGCAAAATTAGAACCATAGGATGTAGTCCCCACCACAAAAAGGACATACCGTAAGGTGTGTCCTTTTTGTGTGTGTATCTACAAAACTATTATTAAAAGGTTTGCGCATTATCAACAAACTATTTATTTGTGGAATCATAACTACGCGTTTTAAGCATAGTTATGATTTTTTGTGTGGCTGTATTTTGTATTCATAAAGCCCGTGGTTGTTGCAATAAAAGAGTAGCTTTCCACTATAAACCCTTGGCAACCTGATTGCCGATTCCTGCTCTGGGTATAAGCGTACGGTCAATATTCTATCAATACCAATATAAGTGACAAAGCTAATATAATGTTCCTTTGACATAGGGTGTTCAAATTTAAGGTACAACTCGTCTTCAATAGGGCTTATGGTTAAATTGTGCGCGTTGTCAATTTGCTTTGGTTTAAGTGGCTCTACAACCTTTCCACAACAAGTTATTTGCGCCTTTCCCATACCTTGAAAAAAACTGCCACAGCAATCGCACACGTAAAATTTAGTTAAACGTATATTACCAGTTTCTACCTTGTTTTTGACCACTTGACCAGCAAGCAAACTCCTTTCGCTTACGCCTAAAACGTCTGATAGCATCGAAAGTGTTGAAACGTCAGGGAACCCTTTACCCGTTTCCCATTTAGAAACGGTTTTTGCAACTACGCCAAGCTTTTCGGCAAGCGCCTTTTGCGTTAAGCCCTTTTCCTTTCTTAACGTATATAAAAATCTTCCGTTTTTAGTTAAATCCATAATTTTTCTCCTTTGATTAATTATATCATAATAAAACACCTAAATCAATCCACTATCCGTTCCGTTTTGGCGTTATCATAAAGGTTTGTGCGCGTTTTGCGATTATTAGGGGTTAAACGTTTACTTTAATTTTTATTTGTGGTATAATAAAGCAAATACTTTTAGGATGAACTTTTATGACACGAAAGAAAATGTTCAAGCTTGCGTTATTCTCATTGATTATCGCAGTAGTTTTATTTATCATTGACTACGTTATCTTCCACCACTTAACCGACAACGGCTTTATCTGGCAACACCAAGAAGAAGCAGGTAAGCCGTTCGTAACCGATTTAGTCGGGCAGGTTGGCGCGTTATTCTTCTTTTTAAGCGGTGCTTCGCTTTTGATTGGCTTCATTTGCTTTGATAAGGAGTAATTTTTTCGTATAAAAGCATTTTATCGGAATTATTAAACGCCAAAACACGAATAATTCTATTACACTTTATTTATCGGGGTGCAAAATGTTTTATATTGACTGGACTTATATAATTATCGTTTTACCTTTCGTTATAATGGCGCTTATCGTTAGCGCAAACGTAAAACTAACCTTTAACCGTTATTCAAAGTGCCACTCTGAATGCAAAATGACCGGGCGTGAAGTCGCAAGGGAAATCTTAAACGCAAACGGCTTAAGCGAAGTGCAGGTTGTGTCAATACGTGGCTCTTTAACCGACCATTACGACCCACGCACCAAAATAGTTAGCTTATCCGAAGACGTATATAACAGCACTTCAATGTCGGCAATCGGTGTCGCAGCGCACGAGTGTGGCCATGCAATTCAGCACGCCAAGGGGTATGCTCCGTTAAAGTTGAGAAACAAAATGGTTACTGTAACCAATATTGGCTCACAGCTTGCAATTCCATTAATAATTGCAGGTATTTTTGCATCGTATTTAGGTGAACAATGGGCGATTATCGCCTACGTTGGCGTTGGCTGTTTTGCTTTAAGCGCACTTTTCCAGCTTATTACCTTGCCCGTTGAATTTAACGCATCAAAACGCGCCCTTGCCATTTTAGATAATAGTGGTAGCTTCACGGCAAAGGAACTGCGCGCGTCAAAGCGTGTTTTGTCGGCTGCGGCACTTACTTACGTTGCAGCACTCGCCGTTACTTTAGTGCAAATTTTAAGGCTACTTATTATCGTTTTAAGATACACGTCAAAGCGTAAGGACTGATTTTTAGCCCCAAACCCCTTAAACCTGCCTAAACAAATAAATAAAACTATACAAACAGATGAATAAAAAAAGTATTTTTGTATAAATAGTTGACAATAATGTTTTTATAGTATATAATAATATAAAGGTGAACTA
>JAZTYT010000191.1:0-1552 GCA_045637045.1 Christensenellaceae bacterium
CACTTGAAATTGAAGAAAGACCTTGACGGATAAGTGACGGCAAGCCACCTTTTATAATGTTTGCGTGCACAACCCATTTAAAGGTTACTGCCTTAATGCTTATTTTAGCACTTGATTTTTTAAGGTATAAAATAAGCAAAATAACAAAGCTGACAATCTGCGAAACTGCCGTTGCTAATCCTGCCCCGTAAACGCCCATATGGCACACGTTTATGAGTACGTAGTCACCTAAAATGTTTAAAATGCCACCAGCCGTTAAGCCGAACATAGCGTAAAACGCCATACCTTCGTACCTTAAGTTATTATTAAGGATAAGCGAACAAATTAAAAACGGGCAACCAATCAAAACCCAAAAGCCATAATCCTTTGCGTGTGGGATAATGGTTTCCGTGCTACCTAAAGCCTTAACGAGTGGTGTAAGGAATAAAAGCCCAAAGGTTAGCATAACCAAGCCTATTGCCCCACCTGTGAAAAACGCCGTCGAAGCATAGCGCTTAGCTTCGTTTTGTTCCTTTTGCGCAAGGGCTTTTGAAACGTAAGTGCCACTTCCGTGCCCAAGCATAAAGGCAAAGGCCTGAATTATTGCTTGCAGGGTAAACAAAATACCCGTTGAAGCCTGTGCGCTTTCACCAAGCCCACCAACGAAATAGGTGTCGGCAAGGTTGTATATATTTGTTATTAACATTGAAATGGTCGTAGGTATCCCCAGCTTTAAGATAAGCTTTGAAACGGGGGTCTCGGTCATTTTTTTGTAATGAAAGTCAACTGTATTCATAATTTTTATGCGTAAAGCCCAATAAGCCCTTTAATGAAAATTTCCAAACCAATAATAATTAAAATGCTACCACCGAGAATTTCGGCTTTGCCAGAAAAGATAGTGCCAAACTTTTTACCTAAAACTATACCAATCAAGCATAATACAAGGGTAATCACGGCAATTATAAGCGCGCAGACTAACGCCATTAACGGGGTATGGCTTGCAATGGTGAAGCCAACCGATAGCGCGTCGATTGACGTTGCAACGCCTTGTAATAAAATCGCGCCAAAAGTTAGATTTGTTTTTTCACACGTGGTTACTCCTTCACGGTTGCACTTGATACCTTCAAAAAGCATTTTACCGCCGATATAACCTAATAAAATTAAAGCAATCCAGGGGATAAAATGCTCGAATATCGAAAAATAAACTAACACCGTATGCACTAAAAACCACCCGATAAGTGGCATTACGCCCTGAAAAACACCAAACGTACCGCTTACCAAAAGCATCTTTGGCGACTTCATTTTAGTTTCGTTAAGCCCGTTGGCAAGGGAAACGGTAAATGCATCCATCGCAAGGCCTAAACCCAAAAGTATGCTGTTTATAAAAAAATCAAAATCCCACATAAATTTTTGATAACAGGCCTATAGCCCGACTTTTTGTAATAAAAAATTAAAGCTTAACGTATTCGGCTAAAACCTTTAACGTGTTTAAAACGCCTAAAACGTGGCTTCTTTCATAGCCGTGGCTTGCGAAAACGCCTGCACCTATTAGCCCGTGTTTTATATCGTTACC
>JAZTYT010000192.1:0-6267 GCA_045637045.1 Christensenellaceae bacterium
GGGCGTTTTATCTTGAGCATTTTTAAAAGATATATAAATATTATTAAAACCGAAAAGTCGATTTTTTGCCTGCTAACAGGTATGCTTCTTTTCGGTTTTTTGTTTGGTTTAATATTCCCAGGCGTAGGCGAAAAATTCATATTTAATATAAATAGCATCAATTTTTATATAAACGCTTTATCAACTGGTGATGGCGTAGGCTTGGTAATATTTAGCCGATTTTTTGCCTATTTATTGTGCTTATTTATATTAGTTATTTGCACTCGCGCAATCTTGCTCATTATTGTTGCGTGCATTGTTGTTTTTTACAACGCGTATCTTTTAGGGGCGATATTGCAGGCATTAATTTCAAACTTTAAGCTTAACGGATTAGTCCTGTACATTTTGTCAATATTAATTCAGGGCCTGTCGGCAATAGTTGGATACGTAGTTTACGCGCTAACTATCTTTTATGCCGATAAAAAGCATAAGTCTTGCATAAGCAAGAAACATAACTTACGCTTAAAGGCATTTTTTATTGCGTTAATTTTGCTTGTCGGAGCGCTTATATTAACTCTTATTGCCGTATTTTGCTTGTTGCGTCCGTTAAATCTTGCATTTTGAATAATTTTTAGCCATTTGCCCAAATTATTGTTGGGGTAAATATGAAAAAGTTAATTATTTTATTTTTATCAATTTTAATGTTAGGCGTGGGCTTTACCGCTCATAAAACCGTTGTTTTAGCTGATGAAGGTTTTACTTGTACGGGTAAATCTTGCTATCTTATGGATTACGATAGTGGTTACGTAATATTTAGTAATAATGAAAACAAAAGATTGCCCATTGCCAGTATGACTAAAATTATGCTTTTAGATATTGTTTTTGATAACGTAGAAAGTGGTAAATTATCAATGAATCAATCTATAACGATATCTGAAAACGCTAAAAATATGGGTGGTTCGCAAGTGTTTTTGCAGTCGGGTGGCAAATATTTAGCAAAGGACTTGGTTAAATCGGTAATAATTGCTTCAGCCAACGACGCGAGTGTGGCTTTAGCTGAAGAAATTGCTGGCACGGAAGACGATTTTGTCGCTTTAATGAACGAAAAAGCTAAAAAAATAGGGCTTTTGGACACGTTGTTTTCTAATTGCACGGGGCTACCGAAAGCAACACAATATTCAAGCGCGAAAGACGTTGCTCTTATGTTAAAATCATTGCTACGACACGACTTGTATTATGATTATTCAAAAATTTGGCTTGACGAGATTGTTCACCCGGACGGAAGCGTGACTTCGCTTACCAACACCAACAAACTTACAAAGTTCTACGAAGGTTGTGACGGTGGTAAAACGGGCTTTACAAACGAAGCAAAATTTTGCTTGGCAACAACGGCAAAGCGTGGTGACACGAGATTGATTGCCGTGACTATTGGTGAAGAAAGTTCTAAACAACGTTTTGCATCGGTAAGCGCGATGCTTAACACGGCTTTTTCTAAATACGTGAGCAAGGTTGTGGTTGATAAAAACGTTGCTTGTGACGAAAAATTAGCAGTTTTAGGTGGTAAACAGGAAGAAATAAGCGTGTTTGCCGATAAAAACTTGACAGTTTTTTGTAAAAAAGGTGAAAAACCAAATTATACGGTTAGTGTGGTGTGTGACAAAAAAGTGCGCGCCCCACTTAAAAAAGGACAAGCAGTTGGTGAAATTATCTTGTACGTTGACGGCGTAGAGTACTGTAAAGCAAATCTGATATCGCGCTGTGACGTTTTAAAAGCAAGCTATAGCGACTCCTTTAATAAAGCTTCACGCAATTGGCAGATTATTGACTAAAATCAACTAAATTGTTTAAACAAAAGTCGGGCATTTTTGACAAAACTTGTCATAAGTCGCCCGATTTTTTTTGTTACCATTTGAGTGATTGGAGGTGATAATATGCAAATTAGATATTCGGTTGAAAATTATAGCCTAAATTTTTATTTGATTGGAGAGCTTGACGAGCATTATGCCAAAGGCGTTAAAGATTACATAGACAATATTTTAGACGAAACAAAAGGGTATAAGAAGGTAGTTTTTAATCTTGCCGATTTATCCTTTATGGATAGCACGGGGATAGGTATGCTTTTGGGGAGATATAAAAAACTTAAAAAGCTTGCCGTACCTTGTTATTTAGAAGCGCCAAAGGTAAATATCGAAAGGGTGCTTGAACTTTCAGGCATTTATGAAGTAATGCCAAAAATATGAGGAAATACAATGAATAAGATGTCATTAAAATTTAGCGCATTAAGTCAAAACGAGAGTTTTGCAAGAACAGCGGTAGCCGGGTTTTTACTACCGTTATCTTTAACCGTTTCTGAAATAAGCGACGTTAAAACTGCCGTAAGCGAGGCAGTAACTAATTGCGTTGTGCACGCCTATCCTACAAGACTTGGCGAGATAGAGCTTTTTTGTTGGTATGACGATAGCGAGATACATATCATAATTAAAGATTACGGCATTGGCATTGATAACGTCAAGCTTGCGTTAGAGCCTTACTTTTCCACTAAAAAGGAAGAAGAACGTTCTGGTATTGGCTTTACGGTTATGTCAACCTTTATGGACACGGTCACGGTGGATTCTAACCCAAATCAAGGCGTAAGGGTGCATATGACCAAGCGATTTGCCAATAGAAAGGAGTAAAATGTTAAACCATGAAGAAACCATTACTCTAATAAGACAAGCTAAAACAGGTGATGAAAGAGCAAAAGAGAAGCTTATTGTTGAAAATAGTTCGCTTATAAAGTCGGTTGCAAAACGTTTTTTGGGGCGTGGCGTTGAGTTTGACGATTTATATCAGTTAGGTGCGTTAGGCTTTTTAAAAGCAGTTAATAATTTTAACGAAGCCTTTAACGTAAAATTTTCAACCTACGCAGTGCCTATGATAATGGGAGAGATAAAACGTTTTTTGCGTGATGACGGAACGATTAAGGTTTCAAGATATATCAAAATTTTAAGCATAAAAATAAACCAATGCATTGATGAATACAAAAAGAATAATAACGAATCGCCAACGGTTGATTATTTAGCCAAGAAGTTTGGCGTTTCAAAGGAAGATATAATTTTAGCGTTAGGGGCTCAAGCGAAGCCCTTATCCTTGTACGAAAACGTAAAAGACGGACAGGAAAAACCAATCGAGCTTATCGATAAAATTGCCTGCGAAGATAAAGAAGACGATTTTTTAGATATGATTATGCTTAAGCGTATGATACAAGAACTTGATGAGCGTGAGCGCAAAGTTATAATATTAAGATACTTTAGCGATAGAACGCAAAGTGAGATTGCAAAACTTTTAGGCGTGTCGCAGGTACAGGTATCACGGATAGAAAACAAAATTGTAAACAAGCTGAAATTAAAAATGTAAAAATATCTAAAATATGTGATATAATCATTGATTTTAAAGTAAATTACGTATAACATAATTTATTTTTGCTAATAATAATCGTATGAAAAAGGTTTATGAAAATGAAACGATGCGCCCACCTTTTGAGAAGGAAATTCTTGTTAAGAAAACCCAAAAGGAGCGTGTTAGATGAAGGCAAGAAGTAAAGATTACAATTCAGAGTATTTACAACTTGTTAGCCGTTTAGCGCCTAAAACAAACGAGCCACGTAGCCTATTTAATGCGTTTATCGTAGGTGGGTTTATTTGCGTAATCGGACAGTTTATTAGATATTTTTTAATGTATGTTTTTGGGCTTTACGGCGACGTATTGTCCGGTGCGACTTCTATGGTACTTATTTTTATTGGTTGCTTACTAACTGGTTTAGGCGTTTACGATAAGATTGGTCATTACGCAGGAGGTGGGTCTATCGTACCGATTACAGGCTTTGCAAATTCCGTTTGTTCACCTGCAATGGAGTTTAAAAGTGAAGGCTACGTTTACGGCTTGGCGGCGAAAATGTTCGTCGTTGCAGGACCGATTATCGTTTACGGCATTTCGGCAAGCGTTTTAACTGGCTTGGTGTACTATTTTATAAACTTATTTACCGCATAAATTAAGACCTTTAAGGTCTTTTTTTGTATAAAAAATTCTTTGTTGTAAAAACTATTGTTAGATATGGGTAAATCAACTGTGTATTTTCGCAATAAACCAAGGATAATTTCAACCTACACAATCGCCGGGCCAAAGGAAGCAAAGGCAAACGTTGGCAAGTATATACACGAAAAGCTTGTTGACGACAGATACGGTGAAGACACCTTTGAAAAAGCCGAGTGCAAAATGCTGTCAAGGTGTATTAAAATGGTTGTTCAAAAGTCTAATAAGACTTTAGATGATATCGACGCGCTTATTTCGGGCGATTTGTTAAACCAGATTATTTCAGCAAGCTTTGCGGCGCGTGATTACGATTTTTCTTACATTGGCGTTTATAATGCCTGTTCAACCTTGGTTGAATCAATGGCTTTAGGTAGCGTTTTGGTTGACGGTGGGTATATGAAAAACGTGGTTGTTGCAACTGGCAGCCATTTTGCCACGGCAGAACGTCAATATAGATATCCTTTAGAATTAGGCTCAACCCGTCCACCACAGTCGCAATGGACGGTAACTGGCGCAGGCGCTGGTATAATTTCAACCGACGGCAATTACCCTAAAATATTAAGCGCTACCTTTGGTAAGGTAATAGATTTTGGCGTGACCGACGCAAACAATATGGGCGCCGCGATGGCTCCTTCGGCATGCGAAACTTTAGTTACGCTGTTTAGAGAAACGAACACAAAGCCTAGCGATTACGACCTGATATTAACTGGCGATTTAGGCGCGTTAGGTAGTCGTTTGCTAAAAATTTTGATTAACAAAAGGGGTTTTGAGATTGACAATCACGTTGATTGTGGCGAAATCGTTTACAATATTAAAGAAGAAGAATATCAGGGTGGAAGTGGCGCAGGGTGTAGCGCAGTAGTTTTTAATTCTTACGTGTATCAAAAGCTTTTAAAGGGAGAAATAAAAAAGATGATATTTATGGCGACGGGGGCTTTGTTATCTACCGTTTCCACACAGCAAGGGGAGTCAATCCCCGGTATTAGTCACGCGGTGGTGATTGAAAGCTAATGTGGGAAATAGTTTTTATGTATTTAAAGGCGTTTTTGGTTGGTGGCGCGATTTGTATGGTTGCACAGGTGTTAATAAATACAACCAAGATGACGGCTGGTAGGATTTTAGTTACCTTTATGCTTTTGGGTGTGCTTTTGCAGGCCTTTGGCTTGTACGAATATTTAATTGACTTTGCAGGAGCAGGCGCAACCGTGCCGATAAGTGGCTTCGGCTATTTGCTGGCAGAAGGTGCGATAAACGGCGCGCAAAACGGACTGTTTTCAGGTGTAACCGGTGGGCTAAAGGCAGCGTCAGCGGGGGTAACTGCGGCTGTTGTTTTCAGTTTTATAATGGCATTAATTTTTAAACCAAAGTCAAAAATAAACTAAAACTTCATACAATATAAGTGTGAAATGCAAATTTAAGCGAAAATTTATAACTTTCATTGTTATTTTTACTGCTTTATGCGTATATTTGGCAACGTGTTCAACCAACGTGCTTATAAATAAAGGTAAAGCGCAGGTTGAATCGGCTTTAAGTAGCGCGTCTTACGTGGCGATATCAAAGGTTGTTGGCGACGTAAACTTTAGCGAGTTTTTTAGCGTAACGACCGACAACTTGGGAAACGTGCAAATGGTTGAGAGCGATTCGTTAAAGCTAAACAATTTGTCGTATATGCTTGCAACCCAAACGCACAGCGCGTTTAAAGTAATTGAAGCAGGTGGAGTAGGCGTGCCGTTAGGCGCTTTTACCGGTATAAGCTTTTTATCGGGGCTTGGTAAAGAGATTAACGTTAAGATGATTAAGGTGGAGTCTGTTAGGTGTGAATTTGTTTCAAGTTTCACTGCTTGCGGTATAAACCAGACCAAGCACAGCTTGTATCTTAACGTAATACCCGAATGCACTTTGGTTGTTGGGCTAAAAAGCGTTAAGCTTAACAAAAGCATACAATATTTGTGCTATGAAAACCTTATTTTGGGCAAAGTGCCTGAAAATTATTTTAATATCGTAAACGGATTTGCAAGCGTCAATTAAATAAATTTGTTAATTCAATCGGGGTGCTAACTTTAGCGCCCTTTTTCTGCTTTTTGTGTAAAATTAGTTTAAATATCTATAATTTTTTGCCTTTTTATCATATAAAAAGGGGAATTTTGTTATTATGCTTGTTTTATTGGCTTGACTATCTTTAATAATTATTTTATAATTATTTGGTTAGTAAATTAA
>JAZTYT010000193.1:0-13065 GCA_045637045.1 Christensenellaceae bacterium
ATTTCCTGCGTGCCGTCGCAAGGTTCGTTTGAAGGCATATATTTTTGGTTAATACCAAGTTTGTTACGAACAGCGTCTTCCGACCAAACACCGTTTGTTGCTGCGGAAATTTCAGCTGCCGTCATAATTTTTTTAGGTAAATAAGTACCTACACCTACGATACCAACTGTTGGTTTCATATTGTTTCTCCTTATAATCTCATACCACCGTTAACTGAAAGAACGTGGCCTGTTACGTATGATGAATCGTCGCTTACAAGGAATAAGCAAGCTTTAGCGATTTCTTCAGGTTGACCGAGTCTGCCGAGCATAGTCATCTTTGCAAACTTATCTAAAAGTTCTTGTGGAACGGTCTTTAAAATGTCAGTCATTGTGTAGCCTGGCGCGATGCAGTTAACTCTTACGTTTGCGCCCTTTCTTGCAAATTCTTTAGCCCAAGTCTTTGTTAAACCGATAACGCCTGCTTTGGTTGCAGCGTAGTTAGCTTGGCCGATGTTACCGTATTCGCCTACTACTGAAGAAATGTTAACGATATTGCCGTAACCCTTTTCTTCCATTTGTGGGCCAACTAAACGCGTAAGGTTAAATACGCCTTTTAAGTTAACGTCGATAACGAGATTCCACATATCGTCGGTCATCTTTCTCGTCATAGCGTCACGGGTGATACCAGCGTTGTTAACTAAAATATCGATTCTGCCGTATTTTTCCATTGCGTATTCATAGAACTTAACGCAAGCTTCACTGTCGGTTACGTTTAAGATGTAACCTTCAACGTTAGCGTCTTCGTAAGTTAAAGGCATCATATCAACAGCGATAACCTTTGCGCCTTCTTGTGAGAAAAGTTGCGCCATTGCTTGGCCTAAACCTTTTGCGCCACCTGTAACTACAGCAATTTTGCCTTCTAATCTACCCATAATTTCCTCCTGAATCATTTTGGATTGTTTAATTTTATTTTTTATTTGCATATAATGCTATTTGCGTTTGAGAACTTCAAACGCAAAAGGGACATCCCTTTTGTCAACATTTTTTATAGGCAACTTATTGGGTAATCCCGCCCGAACAAACCCGAGCGAGAATCCCCGTATTTTTATTATAAATGCACTTTGTTATTTTGGCAAGTCTTTACAATAATTTTACAATAATTTTTTTAATAACGCGCACACGCACGCGCAAGACCTGCCCATTTATAGGCTAAAACCAACTAAAACGTTGAAAAAAACCTAAAATTTAATTAGTGCCTGGTATTATACCCTTTTAATTACGACTGCAGTACCCATACCGCCGCCGATACAAAGTGATGCCAAGCCGTAGGTTAACTCGCGTTTTTGTAAAAGGTGAACAAGCGTTACTAAAATTCTGTTACCGCTTGCGCCAACTGGGTGACCGAGCGCGATTGCGCCACCGTTAACGTTAACCTTTTTAACGAATTCTTCTCTGTCAACACCGTGTTCTTCAACGAGTTCGTGTACAACGCCCAAGCTTTGTGCCGCGAAAGCTTCGTTAAGCTCTAAAAGTTCAATGTCGGAAAGCTTAAGGCCACAAGACTTTAATGCGTTTCTGATTGCCGGTACTGGGCCTAAACCCATAACTTGTGGGTCAACGCCACCTTGACCGATGCCGATAACTTCAGCAAGTGGTGTCAAGCCGTGTTTTGCAACTGCTTCTTCGCTAGCCAAAACAACGAAGCTTGCGCCGTCGTTAATGCCTGAAGCGTTACCTGCAGTTACCGTGCCGTCAGCCTTGAACGCTGGGCGAAGTTTAGCAAGCTTTTCAGGGTTTGTCGTTCTGTTTGGATATTCGTCGGTATCAACAATGCGTTCACCCTTTCTTTCCTTAACGACAACCGGTACGATTTCATTGGCGAAAGCACCACCGTCAACTGCGGAGATTGCCTTTTGTTGTGAAGCGTAAGCAAATTCATCTTGTTGTTCACGCGTGATATTGTATCTTGCTGCAACGTTTTCAGCCGTGATACCCATATGAACCTTGCTGTAAGCGTCGGTTAAAGCGTCGTAAATCATATGGTCAACTACGTTAAAGTCGCCCATCTTAACGCCGTCGCGCACCTTTGAATTTAACAACATTGGCGCGTTGCTCATACTTTCAGTACCACCAGCGATAACAACGTCGTTATAGCCTGCTCTTATTGAGTTAACGCCGTTGATAACAGCCTTCATACCACTACCACAAACCATATTGATTGCGTAAGCGGTTACTGCGTCGGAAAGACCTGCTTTGATAGCAACTTGTCTTGCAACGCCTTGTCCAACGCCTGCGCCTAAAACGTTACCAACGATAACTTCAGAGATATCGTTTGAAGTAAGGCCTGTGTCGGCAAGTAATTGGCGAACTACGGTTGCACCGAGTTCAGGTGCGGTAACGCCCCTTAAACCGCCTAACATACTGCCGATAGGCGTACGTTTAGCACCAACAATGTAAACTTTTTTCATATTTTTCCCCTTTATATTTTATAGTTTTTATTGTTTTTGAATCCTTTCGATTTCTTCTTTTAAGAGTGGTAAAACTTTAGTTGCGTCTGAAACGATACCTAAATCTGCAACGTTGAAGATTGAAGCAGTTTCATCTTTGTTTACAGCGATAATAAGCTCGCTGTCTTCCATGCCGGCTAAATGTTGTACTGCACCGGAAATACCAAACGCAAGGTAAGCTTCAGGTCTTACGGTCTTACCGGTTTGACCAACTTGACGGCAAGATTCAACCAAGCCAGCGTCAACGAGTGCACGTGAAGAACAATAAGTACCGCCTAACGCGTAAGCTAAATCCTTTGCTTTTTCAATATGTTCTTCCTTGCCGATACCACGACCGCAAGCAACCAAGATTTTAGCGTCTTCAATGTTGTCAACCGAGCAAGCAGCCTTAACTTCTTTAACGAGTTTAATCTTTGAAGGTGCAAATTCAATCTTGATGTTTTCAACGGCTGCAGTGCGCGTAGCGTCAAATTCGCATTTTTTCATAACGCCAGGCCTTACCGTTGACATTTGTGGGCGTGTGTCAGGACAAACGATAGTTGCAAACAAGTTACCGCCGAAAGCAGGTCTTGTCATTTCTAAACTACCGTCTTCACGCATTTCAAGTTTAGTACAGTCAGCCGTTAAACCCGTGTTAAGTCTTGCAGCAACTCTTGGCGCTAAATCGCGACCGATACTGCTTGCGCCAACCAAAACTACGTTTGGCTCTTTTGCACGGATAACTTCGGTAACTGCTTGGGTGTAAGGCTCGGTCATATAGCTTGCAAGACGTTCGTCGTCAACAACGTACACGCAATCTGCGCCGTAACCTACGATTTTTTCAACTTCTGCGCCAACGTTGTGGCCTAATAATAAAACGTTTACCTTTGAGTCGTTAGCTTTAGCGAGTTCTTTTGAAACGCCGATAAGCTCGAACGTAACGTTTTGTACTTGAGAATTTCTTTGTTCAGCAATAATTAAAATATCTTTACTCATCGTCACGTCCCCCTTTAGATTAAATGTTTTTCTTTAAGTGTTTCAGCAATAAGCTTTGCAGCTTCTTGTGGGTCTAAAACTAATTTTTGCTTGTTTGAGTTATATTGCTTGTTAAATGATTGTTTAACCTTTGTTGGTGAACCCTTCAAGCCTAAAACGGCGTCTTCGATAACGATGTCGGCACGGGTTAAAATTTCAACTTCCTTGTTGTCAAGGTCAACAAGGCCTTTAACGCGCATATAGCGTGGCTTTTCAGCAGTTGCTAATAAGGTAAAAAGACAAGGCGCTTGAACTTCTAAAAGTTGATAGCCGTCTTCAAATTGTCTTTGAACGGTAAAGGTTTGTGCTTCAGCGTCGTATTCAACGTGGTTTACGTAAGTAATTTGTGGTAAGCCAAGGTGTTCTGCAATTTCCGGGCCAACTTGAGCGGTATCGCCGTCGATAGCTTGTCTACCTGCGATGATAAGGTCGTATTCTAAAGTATTGATTGCAGCGGCAATCGTCTTTGAGGTTGCTAACGTGTCAGCTCCTGCAAAAGCACGGTCTGTTAATAAAATAGCCCTATCAGCGCCCATTGCGAGTGCTTCGCCTAAAGCCTTTTCAGCTTGCTTTGGACCCATTGAAATAACCGTTACGTGTGCGCCGAATTTATCCTTTAATTGGAGCGCAACTTCTAAACCCGTCTTGTCGTCTGGGTTGATAATACTTGCAACGCCGTCACGCTTTAAGGTATTTGTAACTGGGTCGATTTTGATTTCTGTCGTATTTGGAACTTGTTTTAAACAAACGATAATCTTCATAGTCAATCTCCTTATCTTAATAACGCGCCGGCAATAACCATACGTTGTACTTCAGAAGTACCTTCGTAAATTTCAGTGATTTTAGCGTCTCTCATCATTCTTTCAACAGGATATTCTCTTGTATAGCCGTAACCACCGTGGAGTTGAACTGCTTTGTTTGTAACTTCCATTGCCGTTTCAGCAGCGTAAAGCTTTGCCATTGCAGCCTTAACTGAAAGGTCTGGCGCTTTGTTTTGCTTTGCTTCAGCAGCAGCGTAAACCAACGCTTTTGCAGCAGTAACCTTGGTTGCAAGGTCTGCAATAACGAATTGGGTGTTTTGTTGCTTTGCAATAGGCATACCGAATTGCTTTCTTTCTTTAACGTACTTGATAGTTTCTTCAAGCGCGCCTTCAGCAATACCAAGCGCTTGCGCAGCGATACCAACACGGCCACCGTCTAAAGTCTTCATAGCAATCTTGTAGCCTTCGCCAACCTTACCTAAAACGGCGCTCTTTTCAACGCGCATATTTTCAAAGATAAGCTCGGTTGTAGAAGAACCCCTGATACCCATCTTTAATTCCTTTTTACCGATAGAAAAACCAGGTGTGGTTGATTCAACGATAAACGCCGTAATACCCTTTAAGCCTAAAGACTTATCGGTCATAGCAAAGATTACGTAAACGTTAGCCTTGCCACCGTTGGTGATGAAAATTTTAGTACCGTTAATGATATAGTGGTCGCCCATATCAACGGCGATGGTTTGTTGGTTTTTAGCGTCGGTACCTGCGTTTGGCTCTGTTAAACCAAATGCGCCTAACCATTCGCCACTTGCAAGGCGTGGAATGTATTTTTGTCTTTGTTCTTCAGTACCGAATTCCATAATAGGTGAAACGCATAATGAAGTGTGCGCTGATAAAACAACGCCCGTCGTTGCGCAAACCTTACTTAATTGTTCAACGGCTTCGGTGTACATCTTCATATCGCCACCAGCACCGCCAAGGCTTTGTGGTACGATAATGCCCATAAGGCCGATTTCAGCCATTTTAGCAACGGTTTCAGCAGGGAATCTTTCTTGTTCGTCAACTTCGTGCGCTAAAGGCTTAACTTCCGTTTCAGCAAACTCTTTAATCATATTGCTGAATAATTCGTATTTAACTTGAGAATCCATAAATTTTTACTCCCGTAAATTATACTCTGTGTAATAAAACTGCAGTACCCTTGATAACGACTTCGCCACGTTGGTTAGTGCAGGTTGTGTTCATTGTAACGATCTTTTTATCTTCGCGCAATGCTTCAACTTCAACTTTTGCAGTTACCGTGTCGCCAATTTTTACTGGCGCTGTAAACTTAAGGTCTTGCCCTAAATAAATACAGCCAGGGCCAGGAAGCTTGTTAGCAAGCGTTGCTGAAATTAAACCTGAAACTAAAATGCCGTGTGCAATTCTGCCACCAAACGGTGTTTGCTTTGCGTATTCTTCGTTGATGTGTACTGGGTTGATGTCAGTTGAAATACCTGCAAATAACACAACGTCAGTTTCAGTAATGGTTTTTGATGTTTCGGCGCTCATGCCGATTTGAAGTTCTTCAAATTTCATTTATTGTACCTCTTTTATAATATTGCTTAATCGTAGTGGCTAAATTAAAGCCGCTTTTTTGCTAAAAAGTATCGCCTATTTTTTTCTCGTGCATCACTTTTATCGTGATAAAACCAAAAATATGAACGGGCGTTCACCTTGTTTGCAAAAAAATTTTGTCGCCCACAAACGGGGCGAACTAGGCCTATTTACGCCTTCTTTACAATATATTAACATAAGTAAGAGCAAAAATCAACAATAATTCAATATTTTTTTGGTTACGGGGGGGTATTTTATTTATTTATAGATAAATAAAGGTGTAAAACTACGCTTATTATCAAATTTTTGGTTACATTTTTGCGTTTTGGTGTTTTCTTCTTTACTATTTTTGTAAAAAATGCTATCATTTAAGGGAATTTAATCGTGGGGAGACCTTATATGAACGTAAAAATTGACGGCGTTAAGCTGCCAAAGTCAAAAGTCGCTAAACAGACCTTTGACGCACTCGTTAATTCTGCCGAACAGCTTTTTGGCAAAAACGGTTACGCAAAAACGACCGTTGGCGATATAACCAAGTCGGCAAACATTGCAACGGGTACTTTCTATATTTATTTTGAAAGCAAATACGCAATTTACGAATACGTTCTTGAAAAATATAAGGAAGGCTTGAAAAATGCGCTTTCTTTAGCCACCAAGGATTGCACCACCCGTGCCGAAAAGGAAAAGGCAGGCTTAAAAGCGTTTATTATGGGCGCGCTTGAAAACCCACTTTGCTACCACCTTGTTTGGGAATCGCTGTATATCAACCCCGAGCTTTTTAAAAAGTATTACCAATCCTTTGCCGAAGACTATGCAAGGGCTCTAAAGCGCGACGAAAATCAGCTTAACCCAACCGACTATCAAACGGTTGCCTTTATGCTTATGGGCATAAACAACTTTGTGGGGCTTCAATCACTTTTTGAAAACGATACCGCTGAAGACGTTGAAAAACGCGCTGAAGCCACCATTAAGGTTTTACAAAACGGATTATTTAAGTAAAGTAAGGCGGACTTTTGTCCGCTTTTTTTAATAATGAATTAAGAACGTCTTGCGCTTGCATTCGTAAGTGTTGTGAACGGGTTTTTGCTTTGCAAAAACCTTTTATAAATTTAATGACAAACTTTGGGCGAGACGTTGCTAAAAACGTTGTTAAGATATCAAAAAAAGAGAGAGCATTTTGGTTTAATCCGAAACGTTCTCTCTTTTATTTAAGCTTTATCGCGTTATATAAACTTTAACGTCTTTTTCGTAAGCGTAAATTTTTATAACGTACTTGTTATTTGCGTTTAAATATCCTTTGTAGCTATACGAATACCCTACGCTAGAAGAAACTTCTAAATTTTGAATAGTTGAAGTATGTATGTAAGCACCTTCAAGTCTTATTGTATGTCTACCACTAGTGTTTGGGGTAAACTCTATTTCATAGTAACCCTTCTTGCTAAAGGTAATTTCCTTTTCTACGTTGAGTTGGATAATTAAATCTTCTTGTGTCTTTTCTACACCCATCTTTACACCACCGAAAACTATAAGTCCAGCAGATAAAATCAGCGTGATTACAAGAATGATTATTCCCGCCTGGCTAAGAACTGATTGCTGATTGTTTTTTTCACTCATTGCTTAAGACTCCTCTCCCGATCCTTCATCTGGGCTGGTGACTTCATCTCTATCTTCAACAATAGTTGGTTCAATCTTTTCAGTTACGAATTTTGAAGTGTTAAATGCTGCAACCAAACCAAAAATAAGAATAAATATACCGCTGAATATGAGGGCTAAACTCGTATTGATAGAGAAAATAACAAGCGAAACTATAAACGCTAATACAGCACAGGCGATGTACGCGGTTCTAAACGTATTTGGTTTTGCCTTGATTTCAGGAACGATATCTTCAGGCTTAGCAACAGTAGTGTCAGCCTTTGCCTTTTCATTTCTGATTTTGATTGAATGATCAACGTTATCTTGCTTACGGCCTATCTTGGTCAAATATCTCTTAAGCGCAAGGTCTTTTTCGTACTCGGTAAGTGTTACTTCATTATTAGGATACCTGCTATGTACGGCAAGCTTAGCTTCGTAACTTTCAAGCGACACCCTGGCAAATTCAGCGTCGGCCGCAATATCTTCTCTGCGTTGGCGAATTTTAAAAGCTTGGTCTTCAATCTTGTGTTGAATATCTTTTGGTATCGCTATGTTTCTGATGGTAAACTCAGAAACGCCAATGCCGTAAGGTTTAAACGCTTCACCTAAAACCTTAATAAAGCCTTCCTCAACCACGTCAAGCGACGTACTAAGGGTATAGTAACCAATTTGCTTTTCAAGTATATATGCGTTAAGGTATTTTTTATACTGCTTTGCAATAACGTCGTGAATAATGCCTTTGATTTTTTCTTCGCCAAGTTGAGTTACGTGAATATCAAGTTTTTCAATAAAGTTTACAGCCTGGTTAACTTTAAGCGTTACAACAACGTTTGATTTTAACGACGTTGGTACTTCTAACTCTTTATCAAGATAATTTAACTCATCACCATCAACCGTAGTGTACGAATAAGTCAAAAGGATTTTATCATCTAAGCTCTTTCTCACAAGAACGCTAAACGGTTGACTCTTCTCACCAGTCTTGCTTTCAGCTAAACGGCTGAAAAGATATATTTGAGCAAGTTGGTTAGAATATTGTTTCTTTGATAGATGAACAAAATAATTAGGCTTTTTCTTTATTGCAATAGGTAAAAAATGATCTTCGTTTATCTTTGAGACCTTTCTCAAGAGCGCGGGGCGTTGATCTATCGCCTGTAAAAACGCTTTTCTTTGATTAGCTTTTGCCAAATTCAATCTATTAACGTCAATTACTTCGTTAACAATATCAGAAACTAACGATTCTATTGGCATTTCTTCTAAATTCTTCGTCATCTTCTTACTCCCTCTAAATAATTACTACACATTTTGCATATCCCTGTATTTTCAGGATTAGCGTAACCACAAACGTCACAAATAACAAAGCCTTCTTTTTCCTTTTGCGTAATAAGCACGGTCTTTTCAACCGTTTCGGGCTCTTTCTTTATGCTACCTGTTTCTTTGCCCATCTTTTTCCCCTCCGTTCAGTGATAAGTAATATAGTGAAACTATTATACTTAACATTACGCCAACTGTCAAGAGATTTTGAATAAGTGTGCCTAAAATGAAATTAAAGCCCTGATCAGAAAACAAAAAGTGAACGCTTGGGATTAAAGTCGCGTTCACTTTTTTGTTTTAATTTTCTTTATGTGCGTTTTTGTACGCAATATACCAATCACGGTTGTAGTAAATTTTGCCGATAAGCTCGTCAAGGCAAATATTTTCTTTGTCAAGACTGCCCTTTTCAAGACCGAAAAATTCTTCAAGCTCATCAACCTTTAAAAGCTTAACGTTACGGCGTAAACGGTTTTTAGGTATCTTTGTTTGCTCGTCGCAAAGTAGTACGTGCGCGTCGCAAATAGATAAGGTAAACTGCCCACCGTTTTCCTTTGCAAAATCGCAAACTGCCATCGTTTTTGCAAAATCTTCTCTAACGATATTGGGTGCAACCGAGAAGATTAAACCTTCAAATTTGTTAGATAACGGGCTTATAGGCTCATTTTTGATAAAATCATCAAGTATGCGCCTGTTAGCAACGGTAGTTCTTCCGCCCTTGGTGTAATTAAAGATTGAGCCGTCGTTATAAACGATTCTTCCACCCCAAACTTCGCCTGAAGCTTGCTTAAAATCACGGGTGATATCGTCCATAGTCAAGTTGTGGTCGGATAGGATTTTTTTGAAAACTTCTATGGTCATTTTGGTATCGGCTAACGCTTCGTGGTGCATCAAGCTTTCGCCACCCGTTTCCGAATACAAGATGTCAAGCTTTAAGTTGTTATCCCTTCCGCCAGCCATTTTGTAAACCTTTAAAACGTCCCAAAAGGTAAAGTTTATATCGGGCAAATCAAAACGGTCGATATCGTGTAGTAAAAACTTGGCGTCGGAATCGGTTGCAAAGCCTATAACCATATTGTTTTTATCGCTTAACAGTTTAGCGATTTGGTCGTAACGGTCCATAATGTCAGGCGCTGAATAGTACTCGTCTTTAGAGTAAGCAAAATATATGCCTGCCTTATGATGCCCGTAATCGTCAAACACCATATGTGGGTTTATTAGTAAATTTTCAGCTTTTATAACGTTAAATGCGCTGTCTAAAAGTACGTAGCCGAACTCACAAATTCCGCCCCTGCCTTGAGCGCATTCCGTATCAAAAAATAAATAATTCATTGTAGTTTGCTCTTTAAAACCTTATTAAAGCCTTTGCTCGCCATAAGATTATATCAGTTTTATTAAAAAGTTTCAACCAAAAATGGGGCGTTTTAACAACAATCACATTTATGTTTGTGACGGTGGTGGTGATGGTGGTCGTGGTGGTGATGGTGGTCGTGGTGGTCGTGATGGTCGTGGTGGTCGTGGTGGTTATGGGGTTTTGTTGAAAGTGAAAGTGAATTTAAGGTTGCAAGCACCATTACGCCAACGTCGGCAAAAATTGCCACCCAGATAGGTAGATTTATAAACGCTGACAAAATCAAAGCCAAAACCTTAACCAAAATTGAAGCAATAACGTTTACGTACACCACACGCATCGTGCGTTTGGATATATCAATAAGGAACGGAAGCTTGCGTATATCGTCGTTATGTATCATTATATCGGCGCATTCAATAGCCGCTTTAGTGCCACCACCCATTGCGATACCAACGTCAGCGCCTGTTAAAACGGGTGCGTCGTTAATGCCGTCGCCAACGAAAGCCGTGGTTTGACCGTTTGCAAGCTCTTTAAACTTTGCAAGCTTTTGCTGTGGGGTAAGCTGTGGGTAAACTTCATCAATCAAAAGCTCGTCTCTCACGCGATACCCAACTACCTCGGTATCCCCCGTTAAAAGGTAAGTTTTAAGCCCTTTTTGTTTAAGGGTTGAAATGAGTTCTTTCATACCGTCACGTATGGTATCGCCAAAAATAATCGCGCCCAAATACTGCCCGTCTTTGGCAACGTAAACGTGCGTTTCAGCAATAATTTTTGAAGGAACGACTATGCTGTTTTCAAGCAAAAACTCGCGACAACCGACATATAGGTCGACTTTTCCGTTAAAAGCGTGCACACCGCGCGCAGGCGTTTCTTCAATTTGATAGCCGTTACTATCAACCTTTCCAACAAAGGTGTTTACGGCTTTTGCTATAGGGTGATTTGAGCCACTTTCAGCAATACCTGCAAGGTTTAAAAGCTCTAATTTATCTTCGCAGTCAACAACGTCAACTACCTGTAGCTCGCCCTTGGTTAGCGTGCCCGTTTTGTCAAAGCCGATAACCTTAAGCTTTGAAAGCTTATCGATTACGCTACCACCCTTTACTACGACGCCCTTTGAAAAGCAAGTGCCCATGCCTGCGAAAAAGGCAAGCGGAACGCTTATAACTAACGCACACGGACAGGACACAACTAAAAAGTTAAGCGCGCGTGAAATCCACTTTTCCGCGTCACCCCAAATAACGCTTGGTACAACTGCAAGCAAAAGCGCAAGCCCCAGCACGACGGGGGTATAAATTTTAGCAAAGCGCGTGATAAACTTTTCTTGCTTTGCCTTTGTTTTTTCGGTATCTAAAACAAGCTCTAAAATCCTTTGCGATGCACTTTCTTGACTGATTTTAGCAACCAAAACGTGCAACAGCCCACCTGTTATTATTGCGCCTGACTCCACAAAATCGCCAGTTAAACGGCTTATAGGCGCACTTTCGCCTGTTAAGGCACTATTGTCAACGTAAGCACTGCCAAAGATTATTTGCCCGTCACAGCAAAGCGTTTCACCAGGCTTTACAACTAAAATATCACCAACTTTTACGTCTTCAACGTCCGTTTCAATTAAGTCTTCCCCGACTAAAACGTGCGCAGTTTTTGGTATTGCGTCCATAAGCGCAGTTATGCTGTTCTCTGAACGCTCCTGCGCTAAATCTTCAAAAAATTCTCCTAAAGAATACAAAAGCATTACGGCAACGGCTTCTTCATAGCACCCAAGTATAAACGAGCCAACCGACGCAACTACCATCAAAAACTTTTCGTTAAAGGGCTTTTTTAAAATGCGCTTGAACGCACCGATGATACATTCGTAGCCCGATAAAAGGTATAAAACGCCGTAAACGGAAATTATTACGGGCTTTGGCAATTTTGCTAAATGAAAAGCAATAAGACACCCTATAAATATCAAGCCCAAAATCATTATCTTAAGGGCTTGTTTATCTTTAAAAATTCGTTTAAGCATAGCTTACACCTCAATAACGTGCTCTAAAGCTAAATCGTAAAGCGCGCTTATGTGCGCGTCGTCTAATGAATAATAAACACCCCTGCCGTTTTTACGGTTTTTTACTATTTTGCTTTGGCGCAATATACGCAGTTGGTGTGAAACTGCCGACTTGGTCATTCCGATTTGGCGTGCAATGTCACTAGCACAATGCTCACCCGTGCGTAAATAAGATAATATTTTGGTGCGCGTGAAATCCCCCAATACCTTGAAAAGCTCACCAACGTCTTGTAGGTTTTTATCGGCAGGTATGCCACCCTGTAAAACACCCCCTAAAACGTTTTTATCAACGTCAAGGCGCGTGTGCGTAAGCCCACAGCCACATTTCACAGCGTCGTTTACCTGGTTTTTCTCTTGCTTCATATAACTCCTTAAAAAGGATAACTATCCCATATCCTTAAAATATACATCATAATTTTATTGTAAATAGTTGAATAATTGCTCAACTATTACTTGTATTATATGTCATTTTATGTCGATTGTCAACCCAAAATAAGTAAATGTATGGTTTTTAGTGGTAAGTTTGAATGGGTATTATCAAAAAGGCTTGAAAATAAATTGACAATTATGGCATATATGGATATAATACTATAAGCAACTGAATAATTGATTTAGTCGAATGGAGAGGTGTCTGAGTGGTCGATGGTGCAACATTGGAAATGTTGTGTACGGAAACGTACCGCAGGTTCGAATCCTGTCCTCTCCGCCAACAAAAAAAGAGTGGTTTTCGCCACTCTTTTTTTTGTTGATTTGGGGATGCTTATTTGACCCTGTTTAGGTTCGCAATAAGCGAAGCGTTATTCTTGCCGTGGGCTCCCATTTATGGGATACGGCAATACCCTGTCCTCTCCGCCAATCGTAACCTAATCCGAAC
>JAZTYT010000194.1:0-10527 GCA_045637045.1 Christensenellaceae bacterium
ATTTTAGCAGGGTATCTTGAAGGCGTAGTTACTCAAGGAAGTGGTAAAAACGCATATATTCAAGGCTATAAAATCGGCGGTAAAACAGGTACGGCGCAAAAGTTTGTCGACGGCAAGCTTGCACAGGGCAAATACGTAATGTCATTTATTGGTTTTATGCCGTCAGATAACCCCCAATATCTTTGCTTGGTTATCATTGACGAGCCTAAAAACGGGCAGTACGGCTCAACGGTAGCAGCGCCCGTTGCCGGGCAAATTTTTAAAGGCATAATAGACGTAAAGGATATCGCTCCTTCAAGCTAAAATAAATATTACAAAACAAACAAAAATAAATAAAATCAATGATAAATAAAAGAAAAAGGTAATTATGAAACTTTGCGAACTAATAAAAAACGTTGACGGCGCAACCGTATTTCCAACGGGCGCTGATATTGATATACAAGAAATAGTAATCGACGATAGAAAGGTAACGCCAAACAGCTTATTCGTTTGTTTAAGGGGTGGCAATATCGACGGACACAACCTTGCCCAATCGGCAGTTAAAAAGGGCGCGGTTGCCGTGGTGTGCGAAAGGTTTATCCCCAAGCTAAAGGTAATTCAAGTCGTGGTTTCAAACACGCGCGTTGCGCTGTCCTATCTATCGGCAAGCTTTTTTAACAACCCACAAAAAAAGTTAAAAATTATAGGCGTAGTGGGGACTAACGGTAAAACGAGCGTAAGCCATATTACGTCGCACGTATTAAATAGCGTAAACAAAAAGACTGCCCTTATTGGTACTCTTGGCGCAAAATATTTAGACCAAACGATTACAACCGACCTTACAACCCCCGACCCGTTTTTATTGTTTTCACTTCTTGACAGGTTTGTAAAAGCAGGCGTAAAATACGTGGTTATGGAAGTTTCCGCCCACGCAATAAGCTTAAAAAAGGTTTCAGCCATTGATTTTGAAATTTTAATCTTTACCAACTGCACTCACGACCATTTAGATTATTTTACCGACTTTTCAGGGTACAGGCAGGTTAAAAAGAGTATATTTTCAAGCCAATCACGGTTTTTCGTTGTAAACGCCGACGACGTTTTGGGTAGGGAGATTTACGCGCAATCCCCACAAAAAAGCGTTAGCTACGGCATAAACGCGCCAGCCGACGTGTTTGCCGTAAACGTCAAGGAAACGCAGGACGGCTTAAGCTTCGTGCTTAATATGTTTGATATGGTGTATAAAGCAAAAACCCGTTTGTTGGGCGAGTTTAACGTTTCCAACTGTTTGGCTTCTGCTTCGGCGTGCTTTTTGTGTGGCGTAAAGCCCGTGGACGTTGCTAAAGCCCTAACTACCATTGCCCCGATTTACGGCCGTCTTGAAAAAATTGCCACCGTAAGGGGCGCAAACGTATTTTTGGACTACGCGCACACGCCCGACGGCCTTGACAAAAGCCTTTCCTTTGTTTCGGCAACCTGTTTTCGCGATACCTACTGCGTATTCGGTTGTGGCGGTAACCGTGACAAGCTTAAGCGCCCCATTATGGGCAGGATTGCAGGCGATATTGCCGATTTCGTAATAATCACGACCGACAACCCACGCGATGAAGCGCCCGAAAGCATTATTCGTGACGTGGAAGTAGGTATTCGCGCAGTTTCCCTTGATTACATAACTATCGTTGACCGTAAAAGCGCAATCGAGTACGCTTTGGATAGGCTGGAAAGTGGGGATAGCCTGCTTATTGCCGGCAAAGGGTCTGAAGAATATCAGGAAGTAAAAGGGGAAAGGTTAAGCTTTTCAGATAAGCAAGTGGTTTTGGATTATTGTGAAAGGCTCAAAAATTTGAACGATGAGTAATCTTGTTTTAGTTTTCATTATTTCAGCGCTACTCGGCGCAGGGCTGTGCTTTGCTCTAATAAAGCTGTTTAAAAAACTTAAAATTGGGCAAACAATTTTGCATTACGTAAGCGAGCATTCCCACAAAACGGGCACGCCAACTATGGGTGGCTTGTCTTTTATAGTGGGTGCGATTGCCGTGTTTTTTATATTCACTAAAACCTATCCTTTAGCAACTGCGGCGGCGGTTATTTACCTTGCGTACGGCTTGGTGGGGCTTATCGACGATTTATTAAAGGTGCGTTTTTCTAAAAACCAAGGCCTAACTGCCTTGCAAAAAATCATATTCCAGCTGGGCGTAAGCTTAATCGTGGCGTTTTTTTGCGTGTATATGGGTATAACCAACGTGTATATCCCGTTTACTGATAGGCTTGTAAACGTCGGGCTGTGGTCGATACCACTTAACGTTTTGGTTTTTATTTCCACCACCAACTGCGTAAATCTAACCGACGGGCTTGACGGACTTTCGGCAACTACAAGCCTTATATTCCTTTTAGGTAGCGCGATTTTAATTTTTGCGCAGGTAAGCGCATACGGTAGCTATTACGTTGTAAAAGAGCAGTACCTTGCGCTGATTTCACTTGCTGTTTCCGTCGGTGGCGCACTATTTGGATTTTTGCTGTTCAACACCAATAAAGCCCAAATTTTTATGGGGGATACGGGCTCGCTTGCGCTTGGCGCAGTAATTTCCAGTGTAATGATTTTTAGTGGAAACACCTTGTATATACCCATTATGGGCGTAACTTTTGTTTTAAGCGGGCTATCGGTTATTATTCAGGTTTTAGTGTATAAGCGCACCAAAAAACGGGTGTTTAAAATGGCGCCGTTTCATCATCATTTACAACAAAAAGGGCATAGCGAAGCAAAAATCGTTTTCATTTATGCGTTTATAACGCTAATTTGTACCCTTTGCTGTTTATTGTCATTTTAATTAGGGGGTAAAAATGCAGTTTAAAAATAATACTTTTTTAGTTTACGGCTTGGGCAAAAGCGGTGTGTCGGCAGGTAAATTATTGCTCGACTTAAAGGCAAGGGTTTTGCTTTACGATAAGGATGCCGACGCCTATAAAAAGCAAAGCGTAACCACTCTTATTGAAGGGGGCGCTGAAATCTTTGACCAAAGCCAAGCCTTTAATACGGTTATCTTAAGCCCGGGCGTAAGGATTGACGACGAGTTTTTAGTTAAAACCAAGCGCAACGGTATAAAAATAATAAGCGAGCTTGAGCTTGGGTATATGTTAACCAAAGCGCCCATTATCGCAGTTACTGGCACTAACGGCAAAACCACCGTTACGTCAATGATAACCCACGCGCTAAAAAATCTTGGCGAAACCTGTTTCAGCCTTGGTAACATCGGCACGCCCTTGACGGAAAAATGTCTTGACCTTAAGCCCACGGATTACGCCACGGTCGAAGTTTCTTCATTTCAGCTTGAAAGCGTAAAAACCTTTTGCCCGCATATTGCGTTGATAACCAACGTCACCCAAGACCATTTAGACAGGCACTATTCAATGGAAAACTACGTTTATTTAAAGGGGCAAATACTCAAAAACCTTACCCAAACGGAGTTTGCAGTTTTAAATTACGACGATTCAACCGTAAGGGCTTTTGCAAGCAACGTAAAAGCGCCCGTCGTTTGGTTTTCCTACTCAAAATGGGCTCAAAACGACCAAAATACATACTTTAACGGCGCGCATTTTGACGGCCAGTATTTGTGCTACAAGGGTGAAAGGGTTATTGCCGAAAGGGAGCTCAATATTTACGGCAAGCACAACGTTGAAAACGCGCTTTCGGTAATTTCAGTACTCTCAATTTTGGGCTTTGATGCGCAGTCGATTTCCCAAGCGCTTACAACCTTTCGTGGCGTTAATCATCGGCTGGAAAAGGTCTTTTACGATGGGCAGATTAGCTATTATAACGACTCGAAAGCCACCAACGTTGGCGCAAGCTTAACGGCTGTTGACTGTATGGAAGACAAAACGGTAATAATTTTAGGTGGTGAAACAAAATCACAAGATTTCGCGCCACTTTTTGATAAACTGAAAAATAGCAACGTGGTGTATGCCGTTATGATGGGTAAGGGCAAAACCCACCTTGCTAAAGTGGCTATTGAAAAGGAATTTTTCAACTTTTCTTTAGCAAACGGTATGGCTGAAGCCGTAAGGCTTGCAAAGGGCTATCTCGCAGGCGGGGGGAACGTCTTGTTATCCCCGGCGTGCTCAAGCTTAGATTATTACCCAAACTACCAAGCGCGTGGCCAAGATTTTATCAACGTTATAAACGCAATCTATGAATCTTAACGCGCAAAAATCAACTGTTCGCCCACGGCTGAAATTGGGTGGAGACGTGGTCTTAATCGCCTTGGTGATTGGTTTAAGCCTTTTTGGGGTGGTAATGGTTTATTCAGCGTCAAGCTTCGTGGCTGAAAACGACTATGACAACGCCTATTACTACGCGCAAAAGCAGTTTATTGGCTTTTTGCTCGGGCTTGTCGCAATGCTTTTTACCGCCAACTTTGATTATTATAAATATTTAAAAAAATCCTGGTGGCTGTGCCTTGCTTCAATGGTCTTGTTGGGCGCTGTGTTTATCCCCAAGCTCGGTATAGAAGTTTACGGCGCAAAGCGTTGGCTCAACCTTGGCTTTTTTACTATCCAGCCGTCGGAACTCGCTAAATTTTGCTACGTTTTTTGGCTTGCCCAATATTTTAGTAAGGATATGACTCGCGCCACCACCTTTAAGGGCATACTTTTACCCCTTGGCGTGGGCGTTGCAATTTGCTTACTTATTATGCTCGAACCAAATATGTCGATAACTATGTGCGTTGCACTCGTAATGCTTATCGTGCTATTTTCGGCAGGGGTAAGGGTTAAGCACTTTTTACTGATTTTAATTCCGTTTATCGTTGCAGTACCCGTGCTTATCGTGTTAGAGCCTTATAGACTTCGCCGTCTAACAGCCTTTTTAAACCCTTGGGAAAACCCAAAAGGCGAAGGCTATCAGCTTTTGCAATCGCTTTACGGCTTGGCGTCGGGTGGTTGGTTTGGCGTGGGGCTGTTCAACTCACGGCAAAAGTACAGGTTTTTACCCTTTTCCGAAAGCGATTTTATTCTTTCAATCATCGGTGAAGAATTAGGTTTTGTGGGTACGCTTTTGCTGTTTACCGCGATGTTTTTAGTCATCGCGCGTGGCGTACGTATCGCGAGCAGGGCAAAGGACTTTTTTTCCTATCTGTTATCGGTCGGTGTGATAAGCGTTTACGCCGTGCAGGTAATGATAAACGCGCTGGTAGTTACGGGGATGATTCCACCGACGGGGCTACCGTTACCGCTGATATCGGCTGGCAACACTTCGCTCATCGTTTTTATGGCAGGCTTTGGCGTTTTGTATAACGTTTCAACAAAAAGCCAGACCGTAGAACTGAAAAAACCGATAACTTACCCAAAAAGGCCACGTAAAAATAAAGTAAATAACAACCCAAAAGGCTTTGGCATACAATAAATTATTGGAATATTTCGTATGCCATATTACTCAATAAACGGTGGGCGCTCGCTTAACGGAAACGTAAGTATAAGTCGTGCAAAAAACGCAGTTTTGCCAATTATGTGCGCAAGCCTTATGATCAAAGGAAAAACACTGATAAGAGATTGCCCAAAGCTTGGCGACGTTTTAGTGCTTGCCGATATTTTAAGGGGCTTTGGCGCAAAGCTTACCTTTACGCCCGAAGGCTTACTTATAGACGCTCAAAACATACGTAATAACAAAATCGACGGTGCGTTGGCAGGTAAAATACGCGCATCGTTTTTTTTGGTTGGCGCGTTAATTTCCAGACTGAAAATTGCCGAGTGTCCGATGCCTGGTGGTTGCCAAATCGGTACGCGCGCAATAGATATCCATCTTGACGGACTTAAAGGCCTGGGCGTTGAAATCAGTCAGGAAAATTCAACGATTTTCTTTGACGGAAAAAATGCAAAAGCAAACCGTATAAAATTCAGATATCCAAGCGTAGGCGCAACCGAAAACCTTATAATGTCAGCCGTGTTTTTAGAAGGCGATACCTTTATCGAAAACTGCGCCCAAGAGCCCGAAGTCAAGGATCTATGCGACTTTTTAAACAGGGCAGGCGCAAAAATTTACGGGGGTGGAACGGGCTTTATCCGTATAACCGGCGTTAAAAATTTACATACTGAAATCGACTATCTGCCTATCCCTGATCGCATCGAAACGGGCACGTTTTTGCTTGCAACCTATCTTTTGGGTGGAAAGGTACGTCTTGATGGGGCAAAACCCGAAAATATTTTTTATTTAATAAAAAATAATCCCAATAATACTTGCAAAAACACCACCAACTATGTTAATATATATAGTGAAAGTATATATATAGTAAGCGACGGCTGTCCTAAACCCTTTGGCGATATAATTTGCGCGCCGTATCCGTTGTTTCCAACCGACCTACAGCCCCTTGTCACTACAGTTTCAGCCTTTTTGCAAGGTACTACTAAAATCACCGAAACGGTCTTTGACTCACGCTTTTCATACCTTGAGCAATTAAAGCGTATGGGTGCTGATTTCACCCTTAAAGATAACGTCGTTACGGTGACGGGTAAAAGCCTAACGGGGTGTACGGTCACGGCTGAAGATTTGCGTGGTGGCGCGGCGCTTGTGTTAGCAGGGCTTAAGGCGAAAGGGCACACCAAGGTTTTAGGTGCTCAACACGTTATGCGTGGCTATCTTGATTTTGACAAGAAGCTAAAAAGCCTTGGCGCAGATATAACTTTAAAAGACTAAACCCAAAAAGATAAAGGTATTCAAATGAAACACAGAAAACTCTTTTTAATATCAGTAACTGCATTAGCACTACTTTTCGTGGTACTATGCTTTTTTGCTGTGTTTTCGGTTAACGATATTAACGTACAATATTCAGTGTATTCTGATAGTGATAAAGCCCTTTGCGATGAGATTTTAGACGGCTATCGTGGTAAAAACCTATTATTTTTAGACGTAGATGATCTTAAGCAGGAAATTTTAGACAAAACGTCTTTAAAGGTTGAAAGCATAACAAAACAATATCCTTTCACCTTAAACGTCAAGCTTTTTGCTCGGCAGGAGCGTTTTGCAATCCAAACTGCGCAGGGCGATTACTATATCCTTGACGACGAGTACACGGTTATTGACAAGCGTCAAAGCCCAATCAACGGTGCGGACAACCTTTCCGATATAATTTTGGAATTTATCACACCCGACACGCTTACGCTTAACCTTAAAGCCCCGCTTGAGCTTTCAAACGATTCACTTTTACAAAGCTTAAAGCTTTCGCTTTCCTGCTTTGACTCCCCACGTGACCTGATTGAAAGAGTAACGGTTTATAAGGTCGATAACGAAGCTGATAACTATCGCTTGATATTCACTTTTAGAAGCGGTGTTAAGATGGAAGTTAGAAAGGCGCTTGATTTGCCCAAAGAAAAGACTCAAGCCGGTTTACAAAAGTATCTATCTTTAACCGACGTTGACCTTTTTAAAGGCACTATAATTTGCTACACTTTAGACAGTGGCGAAGTTAAATGCTATCACTCATACTGATTTCGCGTAAATTTTGCGCACCCACACAACTTACAAAAGGAATAATCTTATGCTAAAAGATGCAGTTGCAATCATAGATTTAGGCACTTACAACCTAACTGCTATGATTGGCGAAAACGGAATAAACAATAACTTTATCGTTCGTGCTTCGCACGAATGCAGGCACGACGCTTTTGAAGAAGGCTATATAAGCGAACGTCGCTTGGCAAACGCAATTTCTGAAGCAATACGCGTTGTTTCCCACTCGGCAAAAGCAAAGCTTGACAAGGTTTACGTTGGTATCCCGGGCGATTTTTTGCGCGTGCAAAACGTTGAAAGGCCGTTGTTTTTCAACCGTAAACGTCGCGTGCGCGAAAAAGACTTGACCGAGTTTTACGACGTTGCCGAATCTTCTTGCAAAAAGGGCGAATACCGTGTTATTTCAAGAACGGGCATTTGCTTTTACGTTGACGGTAATATGCGCACTGAATCGGTTTTGGGCGTAAAAACAGCGTCAATCCGTGGCTACGTAACTTTAATGCTCGCACGTGAAAATCTTTTGAAGATGCTTGAACGCATTTTTGCGTCACTCGGCATTAAAAAAGTTGATTTTATACCCGTTCCCCTTGCTGAAAGCAAGCTTTTGTTCACACCGGAAGAAAGGCGTGGTATGCAAATCCTTGTTGACGTAGGGTATTTATCAACGGCTTTAACCGTTTTATCGGGTGACGGCGCGCTATTCCACCACACCATAGACGTTGGTGGTGGGCATATAACGGCGCACCTTTACAACAAGCTAAAGGTCAATTTTGAAGTTTGCGAAAAGCTTAAACGCAAAATCAACTTAAGCATTGAAAAGGATTTAGGCGATTACGTCGTCGTTTACGGGGACAAGCAGTACAACTTTTTAGTTAGAACCTGTAACGAAGTCGTTCGCGAAGTTATCGACAGTATCGCCGCCGACTTTGAAAACGCGCTTTCAGCAAGCCACATTAGGTTTCCGCACAACGTAACCGTTTCGCTAACGGGCGGCGGTTTAGCCTATATCCGCGGTGGCGCGCACTACCTGGCAAGGCATATCGAAATGCCTGTTAACGTAGTTAGCCCCAAAATTTCTTATATGTCCAAGCCTGACGATAGCTCGGCATTGTCAGTATTAAATTACGCACTAAACGAAAAGTCATATTGATTAAATAAGGAGTAGTTATGTATAAACCACGCTTTACGGGTAAGAAGAAAAAATCCAGCAAAGTTAAGCATAAATTTAGGGAAGACGGCACGCCAATTTTCCCAGTTATGCCCACTAAAGAAGAGCAAACCACCCCTAACCAAGAATTACTTGACGCTATCGTAGAAAACCAGGCAGTGTTTATACCCGAAACAACCGTTGAAGCCGAAACCGTTGAAGAAACCGTAGAAGTTATCGAAGAAGAAACTATCGTAGAAGAAGTTATCGAAGAACAAACGGCTGAAGACGCTCAAGAAGAAACTACTGAAGAACTTCCAGAAGACGCTCAAGAAGAACAAGTTGACGCTACGGCTGAATATAGGCTTGAGCTTGAAAAGGAGCTTGAAGCAGAGCGCTTGAAATTTGAGCAAGAGCGTTTACAGGCAAAGCTTTTGTTTGAACAGGAAATGCAAGCCTTACGTCAAGCAAAATTGGAGCAGGAGCGCTTGCTTGAACAGGAAAAATTACGTTTAGCCGAACAAAAAGCGCAATACGAAAAAATGCTTGAAGACGCGCGCCAGCAAACTGAAAGGGAAAAGCTTGAAAATCAAATGCTTTATGAAGAGCTTGCTCTTTCGGAGCAAACCCATAACGCGCAAATGCAAGAAATCAACGATTTACAATCACAGCTTAAACAAGCGCAAACAATTTCAGTCCAACCTGTAGAAGCAGTTGAAGACGTTGTTGAAACTGTAGTTGAAGAAGAACAGGTTGAAGAAACGGTTGAAACTGAAGAAAGCGTTGAAGAAACTCCAGTTGAAGAAGAAATTATCGAAGAAGCTGTTGAAGAAATCGAAGAACAGGTTGAAGAACCAGTTCAAGAAGAAATTATCGAAGAAGCTGTTGAAGACGAAGAAAGCGTTGAAGAAACTCCAGTTGAAGAAGAAATTATCGAAGAAACTGTTGAAGAAATCGTAGAACAGGTTGAAGAGCCAGTTCAAGAAGAATTAGCCGAAGAAGCTGTTGAAACTGAAGAAGCTGTTGAAGACGAAGAAGAACAGCCACAGGTTCAAATACCTGAATTTTTCAACCAATCGGTTTATTTAGATGAAGACGGTCAAACGGTAATCAACTTTGATCAAATACCTACCATTGACACAAGCGAGATTATCGAAGATAATCAAGAAGAAATTGAAGCCGAAATCGATATTGAAAATATCGTTGAAGCTCAAGATTCAGATGTTGAAGATATCGTTGAAAACGACGTTATAGTAGAAACTGAAGAAGCGCTTGAAGAAACTGAAGAATCTCCAGTTGAAGCTGAAGAATCCGAAGCCGAAGAAGAGTATTACGAAGAACAAGCCGAAGAAACTGAACAAGAAATTGAAGAAGCTGAAGCCGAAACTGAAGAATACCCAGTAGAAGACGAAGAAGCTGAAGAATACCCAGTAGAAGCTGAAGAATACGAAGAAATTGAAGAAGAAACAACCCCAGAATTTGAAGAAATCATTAAAAATGATTTAGAACAAGACGTTCCACAAGACTTTGAAGACCAAACGGACAATATTTACAATTTTGAAAAGGAGAATACGGATTACCCCGTTGAAGAAGATATGTATCCAGAAACAAGCGTTGCAAGAATTAAAGTAATCGGCGTAGGTGGCGCAGGCTCAAACGCAGTAAACAGAATGATAGAAATGGGCATTGAAACTGCAGAGTTCGTTGCCATCAACACAGATAAGCAAGCGTTAATGCTTTCCCGTTGTGATGAAGAAAACAAAATCCAAATCGGCGTAAACGCAACCAAAGGTTTAGGCGCAGGCGCTGACCCGTCAATCGGTGAAGCCGCTGCAGAAGAAAGCAAACGCCAAATCGAAAAGGCAGTTGAAGGCGTTGACCTTTTATTTATCGCCGCAGGTATGGGTGG
>JAZTYT010000195.1:0-15107 GCA_045637045.1 Christensenellaceae bacterium
AAACGCCACCCACCCCACAAAGCGTGACTTACGTAAAAAGCAAGGTTAACGGCTTAGCTATACGGCAAAAGCCAACCACGGCTTCACAAGTGCTTGGGCAGATAAACGCTGGGGATATGGTGTTGCGTCTTAACAAGGAAAACGGCTGGTACAAAACCTATTATCTTGGACAAACGGCGTATATTAGCGCAAGTCAAAGCTATACCACCCTTATCCAGCTTGATTTAACCGACGATACAACCGAAAAGGTAATACTTACAGCCACTAAATATTTGGGCACGAAATACGTTTACGGTGCAACAAGGCTACATAACGGCAAGGGCGTTTTAAACAAGGGCTTTACAACAAGCGCGTTTGACTGCTCTTCGTTCACCCAGTACGCATACTATTACGGCGCAAATATAAACCTTGGGCTTACCACCCGAAACCAAGTGTTGCAAGGCACTACCGTTGACCGTAACAATTTATCGCGTGGGGACTTGATGTTTTTTACAAATTCAAGCCGTAAAAACCTAACGGGTATAGAGCGCGTTGGCCACGTTGCAATATATCTTGGCGATAACTACATTTTGCACACGGCAACTGACTTTGCAGTAATCGAACAAATTTCAAGCTTACGCTGGTCATACTATATAACCGCCAAACGTCATATAACACAAAAAGGATAGCACTATGCTATCCTTTTTCGTCAATATTGTTATAAAAGCTCAACGTATGCCATAATAAACGGTGCAACGCCTTTTGCGTCGGTTGTAACGATTGGCTCTGAAATATAATATTCAAACGAGCCGTCACGACGTAAATTTGTTTCAGGGCCTAAACCTGCAACCAAGCAAATGCCACCAAGCTCGATTTCGCCGTTATGCTCTTTAAAACGGTTTTGATAAATTCCGTCGAAAATAGCCTTGCCTATCGCACGATAATTTTCGCCTAACAAGCCACTGTTTACGCCCTTTAAAATTGCGTAAGCAATAAGCGCAGAGCCACTTGTTTCCAAGTAATTGCCTTCACGCCCACCAAGGTTGATAACCTGATAGAACATATTTGTTTCAGGGTCGCGATACTTTAAAACGCTATCAATCGCGTGCTTTAAATAGCCCGTAAATTCATCCTTTATCTCGCCGTTTGGCATATAACTAGTTACGTCTGATAAAGCAGCTAAATACCAACCCGTTGCGCGTAACCAAAAGTTTTTTGAAAGCCCCTTTTCATCAGCCCAGAACATCTTTTTAGAAGCGTCGTAGCCGTGGTAATAAAGCCCAGTAGCTTTATCCTTCATTTTATTTTCGACAGTTCTAAACTGATTTATTATGTCGCTATAGTCCTTTTCGCCAAAGTTTTGTTGAAACCTAAAGCTGAAAACCTGCGCCATAAAAAGCCCGTCAAGCCAAACCTGATTTGGGTAAATCTTTTTATGCCAGAAGTTGCCTTCAGGCGTGCGTGGTTGTGCCTTTAGCTGTTCAAAAAGATAAAACGCGGCTTTTTTGTACCTTTCGTCGTTGGTGTACTTATATAAATCGAAAAACACACGGCCTTCGTTTATGTTGTCAAGGTTGAATTCGTCTTTGTCGTAATACAAAACCTTGCCGTCTTCATCTACGAAAAAGTCAATATAGTTTTTAACGAATTCTATATACTTTTTATCGCCCGTCTTATTATAAATATTGATTAGTGAAATCATCATACAGCCGTCAATGTAGTTAAACGACGGCTTTTTGTTTTGACGTATAAATTCAATATTCCAAACGGGTTTATTTGGCGTGCCTTCACTAATAAGTCGGTCTATATAACCGTTAATCGCATTATATCCCATTAAAAACCTACCTTTTCGGCAACGTTATCAAACACAAAGTTCTCCCCGTTTGCACCTTCAATTTTAACGTTTTCTATCGTAACGGAATCAACGTTCCTGAAGATAAAGCCAGCGTTTTTAGTAGCTTCAGCATCAGTCATCATAAGCGGATAACCTTGCTCTGAATTCTTATCGTAGGTCACGTTTACATTTCTGAAGGTAACGCTTTTAACGTGTCTTTCAGGTAACCCGTAAAAATAGCCAGCACACCAGCAAGAATTTAAGCACTCAATGTCTTCAAACACAAAACTACCGATATACGGCGTGCGCTCGTCAATCTCTAACGGCTCTTTTGACCAAACGTAAGGCGTTTTTCCGTCAGGGTCACAGAAGTAAAACATATTGATTGTAAACGGCGCTTTAACCCCGTCCATTTTGATGTTTTTGAACAAAAGTCCGTCTATAACACCGTTTTTACCCCTTCCACGACGTGTTTTAATTCTCAAACCGCGGTCAGTACCAACGAATAAACACTTTTCAACTGTAAGGTTTTTAACCCCACCTGACATTTCGCTGCCAAGCACTACGCCACCGTGTGCAAACTCCATTTTGCAGTTTCTTATCGTGTGGTTTATCGCAGGGGTGTTGTATTTCATACCCATATAATATTTGCCTGATTTTATGGCAATAGCGTCGTCACCAACCGAGAAAACCATACCAACGATGGTTACGCCATTGCAGGATTCCGGGTCAAGCCCGTCGGTGTTTGGGGAATCAGCAGGGGCAATAACCCTTGTATCGTAAAAACAAATATTTTCAGAAAAATACGGATGGAAGCTCCAGCTTGCCGAGTTTTTACCCGTTATGCCGTGCAAATACACGTCTTTTGCGAAGTGGGTAAAAAACAAGCGTGGCCTACCGATTTTGCGCGCGCGATGGTTTATCCACCATTTTGCGTTTTGGGCATTGCCGTCAATTATACCTTCTCCAACGATTTTAACGTTTTGTGAAGAATATAACCCGATAAATGGTTGGTGACAAGCAGTAGGCGTACCTTCCCAGCTGGCAAAATGGAGTGGCTTTTCGGCTAAATCGTTAAATTCACCAGGTACGATTGGGTAATCGCTTTCGTTAGTGCTACCTAAAAGCACCGCACCCTTTTGAACGTCGATTGTAATATTGCTTTTAATTTTGATAGGGCCAAGTAAATAAACGCCCTTTTCAAAAACAACCCTGCCACCGTTTGGACACATATCAATCGCGTTTTGAACGTTTATGGTGTCGTTGGTTTTGCCGTCACCCACAGCGCCAAAGCTTTTAACCGTATAAGCGCAAGTTTCCTTCTCTGTTCTGAAGGTAATGCTATGGTCTGAAAGCGAAGTTGAAACGGTGTATTCGGTATCGGGCGCTAATGAAAACAAAGAGAAAACATTTTCCTTCTTTTCAACGTCACCCCATAATCCGTTGACGCAAACTCTATATGATTTTGTGTTGTAAAATGCCGTGTCGTTATCTAACTCAAAGCAAGCAGATACCGATGAGCAGAAAATCAATTTAAATTTCATTTTATCCCCCTTATTGGACAAAAATTGATTGTTATAAAGGCTTGAAAATGTCGTTTAACCGACTTATAGCCTAATTTTTGCTAAAATATTTAACGGCGTTGTTATAGCAGATGTCTTCAACGATTTTGCCAACGAACTCAACGTTATCAGGATACTCGCCTTCTTCGATAAGCGTGCCGAGTTTGTTGCATAAAAGTCTTCTAAAATATTCGTGGCGTGGATAACTCATAATGCTTCTGGAGTCGGTTAACATACCAACGAATTGTGATAAAAGCGCAACTTGTGAAAGCGATTCCATTTGACGTATCATGCCGTCTTTTTGGTCGTTAAACCACCAACCGCTACCAAACTGAATCTTGCCCGAAATACCTTCGTGCTGGAAGCAGTTCATAATGGTTGCTAAAACTTCGTTATCGCGTGGGTTTAAGCAATATAAGATGGTGCGTGGTAATTCATCGGTTTCATCTAACGCGCCCAAAATTGCCGAAAGCTTTTGCGCAAAAGGTTGGTCGTTAATAGAGTCAAAGCCCGTGTCAGCGCCCAAGGTGTTAAGCGCACGCAAGCTGTTGTTCCTTAATGCCCCAATGTGATATTGTTGCGCCCAGCCGTGCTTATTATAAAGCTTGCCCAAATAGATTAAAACGTAACCTTTATATTTTGAAATTTCTTCTTGGGTTAATTCTTCACCAACCAAGCCCTTTTGGAAGATAACTTCAACTTCCTGACGGGTTGCAGGCGCGTAAGATACAACGTCTAAAGCGTGGTCTGAAACCAAGCATCCGTTTTTATCGAAAAACTCAACGCGTTCTTTAAGCGCACGTTCAAAGTTTTCAAGGTTAGTGATAGGATAGCCTACGACTTGCTGCAAGTTCTTTATCCAAGGGATAAAGAAATAATCAAGCTCAATGTTGATACCCTTGTCAGGTCTAAAGGTCGGCAAAACCTTAAACTCCATAGTCGGGTCGTTTGCCATATAAATATGATGCTCTAAGCTGTCAACAGGGTCGTCGGTCGTGCAAATGGTTTTTACGTTGCACTTTTTAAAAAACTGACGGCAACTCATAGTTTCAAGCTGACGGTTTGCTTCATCGTAAATTTCCTTTGCGGTTTCGGGTGATAAAACCTTATCGATGCCGAAATAAGTTTTAAGCTCTAAATGAGTCCAATGATACAATGGATTGCCGATTGCATAAGGAATCATTTTTGCATATTGCATAAACTTTTCTTCATCGGTTTTGTTGCCCGTGATATAGTCTTCGCTAATACCAAACTGACGCATTGAACGCCACTTATAGTGATCGCCAAAATGCCCGTCAACAAGCCAAACTTCGGTTAAAGAACGGTACTTTTTATCCTGCGCGATATCCTTTGCGGGAATATGGCAATGGAAGTCAAAGATTGGCATTTTTACTGCGTAATCGTGGTAAAGCGTTTGTGCAGTTTTATTGTCAAGTAAAAAATCTTTCCCTAAAAATTCCTTCATAATAATCACCTTAAAACGTAATTTTTTGCCTTAAAAGTAGGCCTATAAGCCAGTTATCACACGCTTTAGTAGGTTAAAAGCGTGGATTAAGGCTAAAGGGATAAGCTTATTTTAATTCGGTCATTGGGATGTGATCCATATCGTCAAACTCTTGGTTTTCGCCACACATACCCCAAATGAACGTGTAATTTTTAGTGCCAACGCCCGAGTGGATTGACCAGCTTGGTGAAATAACTAACTGTTCGTTTCTCATAACGATATGACGTGTTTCGTCTTTAGTGCCCATAAGATGGAAAACAACGTCGTTTGGGCCTAAATCAAAGTACATATAAACTTCCATACGTCTTTCGTGAGTATGGCAAGGCATAGTGTTCCAACCACTGCCGTCGCAAAGCTCGGTCATACCCATAGTTAGCTGACAAGACTTACAAACTGCTGGGTGAACGAATTGGTTGATAACGCGTTTGTTCATATTTGATTCATCGCCAAGGTGAACTTTTCTTGCGCGTTCCTTATTGATTAAAACTGTTGGGTAAGTTGCGTGTGCAGGCGCAGAGTTTACGTAGAATTTAGCAGGGTTTGATTTATCAACGCTGTAAAAAGCGATTTCTTTAGTACCCATACCAACGTACATACCTTCTTTATGGCAAACGTCGTATCTTTGACCGTCAAGAATAACGTAGCCGTCGCCACCGATATTGATAAAGCCTAATTCACGGCGTTCTAAAAAGTAAGCCGTTTTAAGTTCTTTAGTCGTGCCTAAAGTTAAAGCGCCTTCAACAGGCATAACGCCACCTGCGATAATTCTATCCTGGTGTGAATAAACAAGCTCAATACTGTCAGGAATAAAAATAACTTCCTTTAAATATTTTTCCCTTAATTCTTCGGTGTCGTAAAACTTTGAATCGTCAGGGTGGTTTGCATATCTTACGTCAAATTTCATAATCTATATCTCCATTTTATTATTTTCAAGTTTAACTACCACTTATTGGTAATGATTTCAACTGCCCTGCCGATGTGTGGCTCAACAGTGCCTTCTAAAACCAAAGTGGCGTTTTTATCATAGCTTTTTATCGTAGATAAAATAAAGTCGTAATCAAGCATCCCGTCCCCTATCGGGCATTGGGTAAGCTTGCCGTCTTTAATAAAGCAATCCTTCATATGGAAGCAATGGATTCTCCCTTCAAAAAGGTCAAGCCCACGCTTTAAAATTTGCTTATAATCGCTATAATTATCGTTATCAAGGTAGTTGTAAATATCAAAAATAACCTTGATTTTATCATCGTTTATGGCCTTTATTGCTTCAAAAAGCCTATCAGGCGAGAAGCAAACGTGACCAGCAGCGCCTTCCATTGCGATAGCCGTGTTATGCTTTTTAGCGTAATCGGACAAATGCGCGAAGGTTTCAATAACCGTTTTCAATGCTGAATCGGTACGGTTTTGTGGATGATAAGTCCATTTATCATCGTTAAAAGAACCTGTTTCAGACCCAACGAGTGGGGCTTTAAAGGTGTTTGCAAGCTCAAGATACCTTTCAAAAACCTTGACGCCAAGCAAAACCTTGTCTTTATTTGAATGGACTGGGTTAAAATACGCCCCAAGCAAAAATACGCTTAAGTCGTTGTCAGATAGACTATCACTTATTTGTTTAGCCCTTTCATTTGTGATTTCGGGCGTGTAGGCTATATCCTGATAGGTTTTATATGGCACTAATTGAACGCCGTCAAACCCATATTTTTTTAGGCAAAGGGCAAGGTCAAACTCGCCCTTTTTACCTAAATCGTGTCCCCTAATTGCGAGATTCATTAGTTAATTTTATTGGTAACTTCTAAACACAAGCGTGTTACTTCAGCCCAATTTTCTTCCTTTAAAAGTTTAGATGCAACAATCCAGCTACCACCACAAGCGATTACCTTTGGGAAAGCAAGATAGTTTGAAATGTTTTCAGCGTTGATACCGCCGGTTGGCATAAAGCGCATCATTGGATATGGCGCTGAAACAGCCTTTATGTAGTTAAGCCCACCTGCTTGCTCTGCTGGGAAGAACTTAACCGTAGTAATGCCGAGCGATAACGCACTTTCAATCTCAGTTGCCGTTGCAACGCCAGGGATAAACGGCATACCGATTTCTTGCGCGTGTTTAACGATTGCAGGGTTAAGCCCAGGTGCAACGCAGAATTTTGCGCCTGCTTCTTTAGCCCTGTCAAGCTGTTCGATAGTTAAAACCGTGCCTGCGCCAACGAGCATATCAGGGTAAGCCTTAACCATACGTGAAATAACCTTATCCGCACCTTCTGCACGGAAGGTAACTTCAGCAACGTTAACGCCACCTTCTAATAAGGCTTTTGCTAAATTTTCAGAATTTTCAACGTTTTCTAAAACGATAACTGGCACGATGCCTGATTTTTTAAGTTGTTCAGCAATATTCATATTTAAACCCCTTATCTTGCAAGCCAACCACCGTCAACAGCAAGCGTAAAGCCGTTAACGTAATCGGAAGCTTCACTTGCTAAAAATACGCCTGCGCCCATAATATCGTCTGGCGTACCCCAACGACCTGCAGGGATTCTTTCTAAAATAGCTTCGCTTCTTTCAGCGTCGGCACGGAGTGCTTTAGTGTTGTTAGTTGCCATATAGCCAGGTGCGATAGCGTTAATGTTAATACCGTATTTAGCCCATTCGTTAGCCATTGACATAGTTATACCCTTAACAGCTGATTTTGAAGCCGTGTAGCTTGGAACTCTGATACCGCCTTGGAATGAAAGCATTGAAGCGATATTGATAATCTTACCACCGCTTTGTTGCTTTAAAAATTGACGTGCAACTGCTTGTGAGAAGAAGTAAACGGTTTTTGCGTTAACGTTTAAAACGTCGTCCCAGTTTTGTTCGGAAAAATCAATAGCGTCTTCACGACGGATAATACCTGCGTTGTTTACTAAAATGTCAACTCTGCCGAAAACTTCGATAGTTTTAGCTATAATTCTATCGATTGGTTCGATTGACATAAGGTTTTCTTGCATAAATTGGAAGTTTTCTTCACCGAGCATTTTTTGTGTATCGGTGCTTGCAACGTAGCTTACACCCATAACGCGTGCGCCAGCTTCAACAAAGGCCTTACAAAAGCCTTGACCTAAACCTGTATCGCTACCTGTTACGATAGCAACCTTGCCTTTTAAACTAAATTTATCGAGTATCATTATACTACCTCCATTATTTATCAAATTTAAAATCGCCGTTGGGCGTAATTATTTTTTATTGTCGTCGATATCCGACTCAATCATCTGCCCAACAGGGCCTTTTTTCTTGGGTTTAACCTTATCAAAGCGATGCGCGTATTGTGACGGTGAACACCCAAAACGCTTCTTAAACACGCGTGAGAAGTAAAGTGGTTCTGAAAAGCCACAAAGCTCTGAAATTTCATTGACTGAAAAATCAAACCTACCCGTGCCCGATAAAAGCATTTTTGCAGCGTTCATACGCGTTCTTACAAGGTACTCGTGCGGGGTTAAGCCCGTTTCCTTTTTAAACAGCTTGCGTAAATAGTCGTAACTAAACGGTAAGCTCTTAAGATAAGCGTCAAGCTTATAGTTGATATCGGAAAAGTTTTTGAGTATGCTCTTTCTGATTTCTTCAACTATTTCGCTCGTTCCGTCTTTGCCCACGTAAACTATAACGTAACTGACGATTAAAGAACCCAACGCGTTTAATACGAGCGACTTGTTGGTTATGTCAGAGTTAAAGTAAAAGTAAGCTTCGTTAAAGCTCCTTAAAATGTGAAGCTCGTTCTCGTCGGTTACCTTTTTGGGCGCACGGTACGGAAGCATTGCGTCGGATAAAGTCAGGTATATGTTTGCAAAACCTTCTTCACTTTGATTAACGTGCTTAAACCTGGGCGGTATTACGATAACGTCGCCCTTGCTGTACTTTATGGATTGGTTTTCAAAAACCACTTCGCCTTGACCGCTGGTGCAGTAAATCAATTCCCACTCTTCGTGAAAATGTTCTGCCACACTATAGGTGCGAAGCTGTTTACCCACGTATTTAATGCTGTTCATATTCTCCCCTTATAAAATTAAAGTGTGAACAATCTTTAATCACTTTTCGCGTGTACGTTAACCAAAGTTAATCGATACAAAAATCTTGTTCAATTAGCCAATCTATTGCCGTTTGACACCAGCCGTGAAGATTTTTAGAGCAGTCAGGCTCAATAACCGAAGTGGTTTTATCGCCCGTTGAAAGCCCGTGTGCCCCGTGCCCGTAAACGTGTAGTTCGTACTTAACCCCTTTCTTTGAAAGGGCCGTTGCAAGCATTAAACTGTTGAATACTGGTACGGAATCATCGTCAGCCGTGTGCCAAATAAATGTTGGCGGTGCTTCCTTCGTTACTCTGTTTTCAAGGCTCAATTTTTTGTTCAAGCTGACGTCGTTGCCAGTTAAATTTTCAAAAGAGCCAACGTGTGCATAACCTTTTTTACTTGTGATTACAGGGTAACACAAAATTTGTGCGTCAGGTCTTAAAAGCTTTTTAAGAGATTTTTCCCCTGCAACGTTTTTGAGCGTTGGGTTTTGGGTTAAAGCCTTGTCGCCAGCCATAAGACTTAAGCTACAGGCAAGGTGCGCCCCTGCCGAAAACCCCATAATTGCAAGTTTATTACCGATAAGCTGTACTTCATCGCAATTTTGTCGCAAATACAAAACTGCAAGCGCGCACTCGATAAGGTGAGTGGGATACCTTTTGCTAACTGAATAATCGAGTATATAAGAGTTAAAGCCTTGCGCCAAAAACTTAAGCGCAATAGGTTCGCCTTCCCTTGGGGAAACGAAGCCGTAACCACCACCCGGGCAAATCAAAAGAGCTGGGCGTGAACGTGGCTTTACTATGTTTTTTGCAGTGTCATCGGCAATCATTACCTTTAAAAACCCTGCTTCTGCGCCATCTCTTGGTATATTGAAATGGGCGTATAAGTCGATTATCTCAATTTTCATAGCTTACCTATAACCTTTTGTTTAGCCTTAAGCCACCTAAAATGTGACTAACTTTAGCAAGTAATTAAGCTTTAATAAGCTTGTAAATCAGTTTAGCAACGCCGTCGTTATCGCAAGAATCGGTAACGTACTGCGCGTGCTTTTTAACGCCGTCGGGCGCGTTGTCCATTGCAACGCCAAGCCCTGCGTAATCAATCATAGCGATATCGTTAAACCCGTCGCCAACGCCAACGGTTTGGCTGTTTGGGATATCGTAACGCTTTTCCAAAATGCTGATTGCAGTTGCCTTGGAGCAGTCCTTATTAACAAACTCCAAAAAATCAACGCGCGTTGGGTGAACGTTTACCCTATCCCCTAAAACAGCTTCAAGTTCTTCAAAGTTTTTGTTGGTGGTTGGGATATCGTCAAGCCAAACGAATTTGGTAAGCCCTTGCCTTGCAACGACCGATAAATCGTCAACGATAACGGGCGTTACGTCAGAGATTGATTTGTACTTTATAACGCGCTCGTTTAATTGTTCGGCGTAAAGCTTATTTTTTGACCAGCAAACCATATTTGCCCCACGCTTATGGCCTTCTTTAACGATTTCAAGCGCAGTTTCAACGTCGATCTCGCAAGAATAAATTATCTCGCCGTTTACCATAACCATTGCACCGTTGTAGATTATATAAGGCATATCTTCTAAACCGAGCCTTGATATAAACGGAACGATTGCTTCGTAGGGTCTGCCCGTTGAAAGCACGAACTTAACGCCCCTTTCAACTGCAAGCTTAACGGCTTCAACGGTCGCATTGGTAAGTTGACTTGAACTGTTTAATAGCGTGCCGTCCATATCGACGGCAATGAGTTTATATTCCATAAAAATTAGTTAAGCTTGTCCTTCCAAACCCACAAGCCAAGCGCAGGGTTTGGTATATAGTAAATTTTTTCGCCGTTAACTTCGTTATAGCCAAGCTTTAAGGCTTCAGGATTGTAAATTTTAGCCATTTCATCGTAATCCGCCGCCTTAAAGTGTACGCTTTCAATTTCTTCCTTACTGATGTTCTTTACTGCGTAAGTGATTGAAAACCTACCGTCCGACGAGCCGTGAATAAGATGTGCCGCCGAGCCCATATTGTTTAAAAAGTCAGCGTTGTGTTCCATTTCCTTAAGAACGTTTTCGCGCCCCATATAACCGTATTTACGGATAAATGCGTCGTTAGTTTTATCTTCGCCAAACATTTTAACAGCAGGTGCTAAAACTATAAGCTCGCCCCCGTCTTTGATTGCCATACGCGTACGGTAAACTGCCTTGTTGCCAAGCCAGGTACTCTTAAATTCAGCAGGGTCAAGATAGACGACAACCTTTTCAAAAGGCTCGTCAACGATATTAAGGTTGGTTTTTTGTGCCAAGCTTACGGCAGCTTCCAAGCCCGACCTGTCGTAAGAGATATACAAGCCGTGGGTATGGATTTTATTTTGCGGTGCAGTAGTTACGGTAAGCGCAAAAAGTATTGGCTTATCCTTTAAAAAGTTTTCAAAGGCATAATCGAAAATGCGTCTTGGTGGAGTATGGTCTTTACCCATAATCCTTTCCATACCGTACATTGCGCCAACCATGTGTGATTTATTGATAAATTCGCTACCGCCACAGCCAACGAAAAGGTTTTTAGCGTGGTTTGCCATACCAACAACTTCGTGTGGTACGACCTGACCGATAGAAACGATTAAATCGTAATCGTCTAAAACGCGCTTGTTTATCTGGCAAGGAATAGCTTCGTTCCAAATGCCTTCGGTAATTTCAGATAAAAAGTCGGCTGGGATAACGCCTACGTCAACCACGTCTTCCCTGAACTTATGCTCAAAAAACCTATCGTGCGGGATATCGCCGAACATTTGTGTAAGCTCTTCTTCAGTCATTGGTACGTGTGTACCAAGCGCAGGTAAAATATCAACCGTGCAGGTGTCCTTCAACGCGTGGTAGTACGCGTTGGTTATAAAGCCTGCGTTTGAATAAAACCTTGTAAAGTCAGGTGGAATCAATAATACCTTGTTAAGCTTTAAACCCTTTAAAGAATCTAAAACGGCTTGTTTGATTTGCTCGTTAGAAATACCAACGCCAGTGTTTTCTTCAAGAAAAATTCTCATAAAACCACCCTATATTTTTGGTTAAATTAAACGCCTGAATATGCAGAGAAGCCACCGTCAACAGGGATAACCGTACCAGTAACGAAGCCTGATAATTTGTTATCAACAAGCCATAAAAGTGTGCCGATAAGCTCGTCAGCCGTACCAAAGCGACCCATTGGCGTGTTGTTAATAATCTTACCCGTTCTTGCAGTTGGCGTGCCGTCAGCATTCCAAAGTAGCGCTGCGTTTTGTGCCGTTGAGAAGAAGCCCGGCGCGATTGCGTTTACCCTGATGCCTTCTTTTGCAAAGTGGGTTGCAAGCCATTTTGTGAAGTTTGAAACAGCCGCCTTTGCAGCGCTGTAAGCAGGTATTTTTGTAAGTGGTGTGAAAGAGTTCATTGAGCTTACGTTGATGATTGTTGAACCGGGTCTGCCTAACATATCCCTTGCAAATTCTTGGGTTGGGAAGAGCGTGCCGTTAAAGTTTAATCTGAAAACAAAGTCAAAACCTGCTGGGTCAAGATCGAAAAAGCTCTTCTTGTTAGGATCGTTCATAACGTCGTTATCGTGATATTCGCAATCGGTTGAAGCTTTAGGGTTGTTACCGCCAGCGCCGTTGATTAAAATATCGCAAGGGCCGTAAGCTTCAAGGATAACCTTGTGTGCTTCCTTTAATTGTTCACGGTCTAAAACGTTCATATAAACGTTCATTGCTTCGCCACCGGCTGCCTTGATTTCTTCAACGATAGCGTCGCCCCTTTCCTTTGGGTCGATACCAGCGATAACTACTTTTGCACCGCATTTAGCAAGCGCGCGGCAAAATTCCGAGCATAAAACACCAGAACCACCAGTTACAACTGCAACTTTATCTTTTAAATTTGGCATATATTCAGACATAATTTTTATCTCCTTAAATAAACTTTTATAAATTTTTATTACAAAGTAATAACGTTAAACTTTATATTCGCTTGCTGAAGTGTTACCGCCACGACCAGTCCAGTTGGTGTGGAAGAATTTACCCCTTTCGCTATCTAATCTTTCGTAGGTGTGCGCACCAAAATAGTCGCGTTGGGCTTGTAAAAGGTTTGCAGGTAGCTTTTCGGTGGTGTAGCCGTCGAAATAGTTAAGCGCAGCCGCCATACAAGGTGTTGGTACGCCTGCTAAAACGCCTTGTGCAACAACCTTACGCCAGCTTTCAACCAAGCCTTCAACAGTGTTTTTAAAGAATGGGTCTAAAAGCAAGTTGGTAAGTGCAGGGTTATTGTCGTAAGCTTCTTTAATCTTACCCAAGAACTTGGAACGGATAATACAACCGCCACGCCACATAAGTGCGATGCCACCGTAGTTTAAGTTCCAGCCGTAGGTTTTAGCCGCTGAACGCATAAGGGTATAGCCTTGCGCGTAAGATACGATTTTCGCTGCGTATAAAGCCTTGCGGATATCTTCAATAAAGGCTTTCTTGTCGCCCGTGAAGGTTGGTTTTTGACGGGTGTAAACCTTTGAAGCGTGTACGCGTTCTTCCTTCATCGCAGATAAGCATCTTGCGTAAACTGCTTCGCCGATTAAGGTTAAAGGTACGCCTTCGTCCATTGAAGCAATACCGGTCCACTTACCAGTACCCTTTTGACCTGCCGTGTCTAAAATCTTATCAACGATTGGCGCGCCGTCTTCATCTTTATAAGCCAAAATGTCTTTGGTGATTTCAATCAAGTAGCTATCAAGCTCGCCTTGATTCCATTCAGCAAAGACTTCGTGCATTTCGTCGGCTGACATACCTAAAAGGTCGCGCATAATTTGGTAAGCTTCGCAGATAAGCTGCATATCGCCGTATTCAATGCCGTTGTGTACCATCTTAACAAAGTGACCAGCGCCGTTTTCGCCTACCCAATCACAGCAAGGAGCGCCACCTTCAACTTTAGCGCAGATTGCTTGGAAGATTGGCTTAACTGATTCCCAAGCCTTTGGTGAGCCACCAGGCATCATTGAAGGACCGTTTAACGCGCCTTCTTCACCGCCTGAAACGCCACAACCAACGAACAGCATACCCTTTGATTCAACGTAAGCTGTACGTCTTGCAGTGTCCGGGAAGTGTGAGTTACCACCGTCGATAATTATATCGCCTTCTTCTAAAAGTGGTAATAAAAGTTCGATAAAGTCGTCAACAGGCTTACCTGCCTTAACCATAATCATAACCTTGCGTGGTTTAGCAAGTGAATCAACTAATTCTTCTAAAGAGTAAGTGCCAACGATGTTTTTGCCTTTAGCACGGCCTTCAACGAAGTTCGTTACTTTAGAAGTAGTTCTATTATACACGGAAACGGTAAAACCGTTTCTTTCCATATTCATAACCAAGTTTTCGCCCATTACGGCAAGACCGATTAAACCAATGTCAGATTTTTTCATATATTTCCCCTTTCAATTGAAATTTATTTTGAATAATTGAGTAATGCTAACGAAAAACTAACGCTTAACTCTTGCATTGCCTTGCCAGATTGCCCAAACTTGTTCTTCGTCAAGTGGTTGACCGTAGTCTTCTAAAACGGTTGTAACAAGCGCGCCCGAAGCCCAGCCGAACTGTACGCATTGTTCGTTTGACCAGCCCTTTAATACGGCGTATAATAAACCACCGACAAAGCCGTCGCCACCACCGATACGGTCTAAAACTACGATTGGGCGTGGCTCAACGATATGCCATTCGTCGCCCGATAATAAGATACCGCCCCAAAGGTGTTCGTTAGCGTTGATAACCTGTCTTAAGGTCGTTGCGAACATTTTTGCGTGTGGGTATTGTTTTCTTACGTTTTCAACCATACCCTTAAAGCCTTCAATCTTGTCGCCGATGTTCTTGCCACCTGCTTCCGGGCCTTTAATACCGAGCGCTAACTGGAAGTCTTCTTCGTTACCGATTAAAATGTCGGATACGCTTGCGATTTCGTCAAAGATTGCTGAAAGCTCTTTTTCACGGTTAATCCAGAAGGAAGCGCGATAATTTAAGTCAAACGAGATTGCCGTGCCGTATTTTTTAGCGGCGCGCGCAAGCTCTAAACAAAATCTGCCAGTTTCTGGTGAAAGCGCTGCAATAAGACCGCTTAAGTGTAAAATTTGTACGCCTTCCTGACCGAAAATGCGTTCAATATCGAAATTTTCAAGGCTTAAGGTACGGCCAACTTCACC
>JAZTYT010000196.1:0-5101 GCA_045637045.1 Christensenellaceae bacterium
TATCAAATGTTTATTTGTTCGGAATGCGGCTATTATAATACTACAGACAACCAACTTATTATTCATAAAAAGCAAAGGTTGCTAAAAAAGAAAATAATTTGTAATAGCGATTAATTATTCTCAAGATGGCGATAAGTTTTAGGTGAAGATTGGTCTGACGGTAAAAAGCTACGCTATCTCTACGATACGCAAGGCGTTAGCGCCATAGTATATAAAGACCGCATATACAAGCTATTCCGTGATGCTGATGGCAGTGTATCATGGATCTTTTCGGATGGCGAAACCATTTGTCAATACCACTATAACGCATGGGTAATGCGGGGAAAGGTAATTTTCTCCGTGTGATTTCATTCTTCATTAAAAAATGCAGGGCGTGTTAAGCCCTGCATTTTGTTAAAAGTCCGTCTATAAGCCAGTTATTGGGTATTTTTGGGTGTTAAAGTTGCCAGTTTATAGGCGTTTTATTAAGCCTTTTTAGTATCTCGTTGGTTTTTGAAAAATGCTTACACCCGAAAAAGCCGTTGTACGCAGATAAAGGTGACGGGTGAGCGCACTCTAAAACAAAGTGCTTGCTCGTGTCGATAAGCGTCTTTTTACTACGCGCGTTTGCGCCCCATAAAATAAACACGATAGGCTCGTTACGCTTTGATAAAACGTGTATTACCTGGTCGGTAAATTCAGTCCAGCCACAATTTTTGTGCGAGTTTGCCTGGCCACGGCGCACGGTTAGCGTGGTGTTCAATAAAAGTACGCCTTGCTTTGCCCAATGGCTCAAGTCGGTTTTATTGCCGTTATCAACGCCCAAGTCACTTTTTAGTTCCTTGTAAATATTCATAAGCGACGGTGGCATTTTTGTGCCTTGCTTTACCGAAAAGCAAAGCCCGTGGGCTTCGTTTGGCTCGTGGTAAGGGTCTTGGCCTAAAATTACGACCTTAACTTGGCTATAAGGCGTAAGCTTAAAGGCATTAAAAATTTCACCCATTGGTGGGTAAACGGTTTGGGTGAAATATTCTTCCTTTAAAAACTCGCGTATGCGCCTGTATAAGTCGCTGTTTATTAAATCTTTCAAATGTAAGTTCCAATCGTTTGCAAAATCCAACATAATATCACCTATAAGTTAATGCTATTATACATTTACTGCGCAAAAATGTCAATAGCGCACGCTAAATTTGTTTTAAAGCCCCCAATTTTTACGTAAAAGTAAACTAAAAGACTTAAAACAATAGCAAATAATTATAAAGTGTGATATAATTAAATTTATGAAGCTTAACGATATTTTGAAAAAAGTAGAAAAGCCAGCAAGATACACGGGTGGCGAATGGGGTAGTGGCGGTAGCGAGTTTAAAGACTACAATTACTGCCTTTGTTTCCCTGACGTGTATGAAGTTGGTATGTCAAATTTAGGGATTAGGGTTGTTGAAACTGCCGTTTCTAAAGTGGAAGGCACTTTTGTTGACCGTTGTTTTGCGCCTTGGCAGGATTTTGGCAAAGCGCTTAAGGAAAACAATATCCCACTTTACGGGCTTAATTCCAGACGCCCGTTAAAGGACTTTGATACCATAGGCTTTTCGCTTCAGTTTGAAATGTCTTATACCACGGTTTTATATATGCTTGATTTGGCAGGCATTCCGTTTTACGCAAAAGACAGGGGCGAAGACTATCCCGTAATCGAAGCAGGCGGACCTTGTACTTGCAATCCAGAGCCGATTGCCGAATTCGTTGATTTATTCGTTATCGGAGCAGGCGAAGTCGTTTGCCCCAAGCTTGCTACTTTAAGAAAGGAAACTGCCACCAAGGAAGAATTTTTGCAAAAGGCATCACAGCTTGAAGGCGTTTACGTACCTAAATATATGCAGGTCAAATATGGCGATAACGGGCTTATAGAAGGGTTTTTGGGCAAAACCAAGGTCAAAAAAGCAGTTGCTTACGATTTAGATAACGCGCCTTTCCCTAAAAAGCAAGCCGTTGGTAATATTTCGGCAATCTTTGACCGTGGCGTTATTGAAGTAATGCGTGGCTGTTGCCGTGGGTGTAGGTTCTGTCAGGCAGGGTTTTTGTATCGCCCAATCAGAAAGCGCAAGGTTGAAACACTCGTTGAACAGGCAAAATGCTTGATAGACACAACGGGCTTTGATGAATTAAGCTTAAACAGCTTGTCAACGGGCGACTACCCACACTTAAAAGAACTACTTAAACGCTTAAAGGAAGAATTGCCTGAAACCAAGGTTGCTCTTCCGTCGTTAAGGGTTGACAGCTTTGACGGGGAATTCGTTACCCAATCAAGAAAGAGCAGTTTGACCTTTGCCCCGGAAGCGGGCACACAGCGTTTGCGTGACGTTATTAACAAAGACGTAAGCGAGCAAGAGATTGAGCGCGCCGTAAAATACGCCTTTGAGCAAGGGTTTACAAACATCAAGCTTTATTTTATGATGGGCTTGCCAACCGAAACTGACGAAGACTTGCTTGGTATTTGCGACATCGTTTATAGAATACGTGAAATTTACGCACAAAACCAAAGGGTTGCGCGCAATCTTAAAATAAGCGTAAGCGTTTCAACCTTTATACCAAAACCGTTTACGCCTTTCCAATGGGAAAGACAAATTACAAAGGAAGAATTCCAGCATAAAATCGCGCTCTTAAAGGAAAAGCTTTTCATAAAAGGCGTAACGTTTAGCTGGAACGATTTAGAGTTTTCTTCACTCGAAGCCGTGTTAGCGCGTGGGGATAGGCGTTTAGCCCCCGTTATAGAAAGCGCGTATAAAAAGGGCTCGTTTATGGACGGCTGGACCGAGTATTTTAACAACCAAATTTGGCTTGACGCGCTTGAAGAAAATGGACTAAATGTCGGCCTATATACCCGTAAACACGACCAAACGGAAATTTTGCCGTGGGATTTTATTGATATAAACGTTACCAAAAACTATCTCTTGCGTGAGCTTAAAAAGGCTTACGACGGGCAAGTGACGGGCAGTTGTTTTTCAGGCTGTAAGGGTTGTGGCGTGCAAAAAGATTATAAATGTGAGTTATGTTAGTTATTAGATATTCAAAGCGTGACGGGGCAGAGTTTATTTCCCACCTTGACACGTTAAGACATTTACAAAAAATATTTATTCGTGGTAAGATCCCTGTGAAGTATTCGCAAGGGTATAATCCGCATATGCTTTTATATATGTCAGCCCCACTTGGCGTTGGTATTAAAAGTAACGCTGAATACCTTGTTGCCGAAACCGATTATAACGCGCAGGATTTTATTAAGGTCTTTAACCAAAACGCGCCAAGGGGCATTGAATGTTTATGGGCGATAAACTGCAACAAAAAACCAAACCTGCAAGCCTTAACCGACAGCGCTGAATATTTGATTACTGGCATAAATTGTTTCGACGTAAATGAGCTTTTACAAAAAGACAGTATTTTAGCGACCGATAAACGTGGCGAAAAAAAAGAAATACGCGACAAAATTTTAGGCCTTGAATTTAGCGATAACGGGCTTATAGCGCGACTTTCTTTCGGAAACACCACTTTACGCCCAGACGTTTTAAGCGAAAAATTAGTTGAGCTTTACGGTGGAAACGATATTGACGTAATAAAACTACGTTGCTTTATTAAAGATAAAACTGTTGAAGGATGGTTACAAGATGAAACGAATCTTTATTGACAGTTACGCAGGCAACATCGTTGCCGCCCTTGAAAAAGACGGAAAGCTTTTGGAATACCAAACCGAGCGTTTAGATGGCAAGATTATCGTCGGCAGTATTTTTAAAGGGAGAGTTGAAAGCGTTTTACCCGGTATGCAGGCTGCTTTTGTAAACATCGGGCTTGACAAAAACGGGTATTTGTTCACAGGCGAAAGCCTTGTTGAAAAATCAAGCATACAAGATCAGGTTAAAATACCTGTTAAGCCTGAATTAAAGGTTGGCGACGAAGTTATCGTTCAGGTTGTAAAGGACACTTCGGGCACAAAAGGCGTAAGGCTAACGTCACACGTTTCCTTTGCAGGCAGAAATTTAGTTTACGTACCCGACGACGACGTAACGGTAATTTCACGCAAGATAGAAGACGAAGAAGAATCCTTAAGGCTTAACGCCCTTGCCGAAGAGATTAAGCCACAAAAGGGTGGGCTGATTATCCGTACTGCAGGCGCAACAACCGAAAAGCAAGCATTTATTGAAGAGCGCGATTATCTCATCGGCCTTGCCGAAGACCTTTACAGGCGCGCCCAAACTGCGACTGCGCCCCAGCTTTTATATGAAGACGGCAACCTGGCAAAGCGAATGTTACGTGACGTTTACACCGTTGACGTTGAAAAGATTATCGTTGCCGATTACGCGCTGTACCAAGACGTTTTAGACGTTGCCAAAATGCGTAGCGGTAACGTTTACGAAAAGATAGAATACTTTGACAAGAACGTTGACTTATTCACCGAGTACGGCTTGATTGAAGAAGTTGACAATATGTTGAGAAACAAGGTTAAGCTTTCAAGTGGCGCGTACATCAACATTGACAAAACCGAAGCGCTTACTTCAATCGACGTAAACACAGGCAAATACATCGGTGAAGACAGCCTTGAAAAGACCGTTTTTGAAACAAACCTTATCGCCGCTGACGAGATTGCAAGGCAGTTACGCCTTCGTAATATTTCGGGCATAATCGTTATCGACTTTATCGATATGGAAGAAGAAGATCACCGCAATCAAGTGGTTGAAAGGCTAAAGTCAGCCCTAAAAGACGACCGTAGCCGTTGCAACGTACTTGGTATGACGGGGCTTGGGCTCGTTGAAGTTACCAGAAAGAAAAAACGCAAGGAAACCACAGCCAGTTTGGTTAAGCCTTGCCCATACTGTAAGGGCGACGGTGTGATTTTCAGTAACGACTATATCATAATGAAAATCCGTTGCGCGCTTTTAGACGTTTTTGCCGGTGACAACACCTGCGCCATCGTTGATTTAAACACGGAAATCTGCGATTACATCTTTAAAAGTGGCGCAATGAGTAAGGACGTGAACAAAATCTGGGTAGGTAAGCGCATTTACCTTGTGCCACATAAAACCTTCCATCAGGAATTCTTTATCGTAAAAGGTAACAACCAAAAAATTATTGAATT
>JAZTYT010000197.1:0-4290 GCA_045637045.1 Christensenellaceae bacterium
ACCAAAATACCATCGGCGTTAAGCATATTTTGTAAAATCTGACCGCGAAGCCCAACTGCCGAAATGCTTACTATATAAGGGCTTGCGTCATTGGTTGAAACAACCTTAAAAATATCTTTTTCAATATTTTGTATGAAAAATTCTTTTAAACTTTGCGCTTTTTGAAAGTTTTCTTCAATTTTGTTGAATTTTTCTTGAAAAACCTTTGCAAAATGAACGATACCTAAAATATTTTCCGTGCCACTTCTAAAACCAGCTTCTTGTCCACCACCAAATAAATAAGGTTTAGTGGCAAGTTTAGGGTTAACAATTAAAGCGCCTACACCCTTTAATCCACCAATCTTATGTGCTGAAACCGAATATAAATCAACTTCTTCACAAAGCTTAAAATTAACTTTGCAAAAGCCTTGAACACCGTCGCTATGAAAAATACACTTGGGCGCAATTTGTTTTACTTTTTTAGCAATCAAATTGATATCGTTGATTGCGCCGGTTTCATTGTTGACGTGCACGATTGAAACAAAGCTTGTGTCTTTATCAATTTGCTTTAATAAATCATCAACGTCAACCTTTCCACCGTCTGAAAGTTTAGCGAACCTGACTAAAGTCCCTTTTTCTTTTAATTTTAAAAAGCTGTTATAAACTGCTGAATGCTCGCCAAGGCTTGTTACAACGTTACCACGCCCACTAAACGAAAATATAGCCGTGTTATCGGCTTCCGTCCCACCCGACGTGAAAACAACCTTCTTTTTAGGGTACGCTTTAGAGAAAACTTCGTGACAAAAAGCAAGCTGTTTACTTACTGCTTGTGCTTCGCGATAGTTAGCCGACGGGTTAAAATAATTAGCCGTTGTATACTCAAAAGCTTCGCTTAATAGCTCTCTATTTGGCGCGGTAGTCGCGGCATTGTCAAGATAAATAATTCCCATAATCAATGATTTTATCAACGATTTTAAATATTTTTACGTCACGCATAAATTATTTAAGCGTAACTATAGTAACTCCGTTTTCCCCTTCACCGTAACCGCCGAAACGGAAAGAAGCAATATGTTTTGTCTTTCTTAAAAGCCCGTGTATTGCCGTGCTTAAAATCTTTTGGCCTTTACCGTGAACAATCCTTAATTCTTCGGCATTGTTTAAAACTGCAGCGTCAATAAAGGTCTCTACCTTATCAAGCGCTTCTTCACGATTAAGCCCAATTACGTTAATTTCGTTTTTAAAGCCCTGTGATAATTGCGTTGAAATTTTAACTTTAGCTTTAACTTCAGGCGTTTTAACAGGCTCTTTACTGATTAAAATATCTTTGGTTTTTACGCTCATTCTCATACTGCCAACGCTAACGAAACATTCGCCCTTTTTAGCGTTAACACTATCAACTACAGCGTAAGACGATATTGACTTAACGTAAACCTTATCACCGTTTTTAAGCTTACCGTCTTCACACGGAATTAAGCTTATTGGCTGACTTTCGGTTTCGTTGAGATTGTATTTTTTATTTTCAACCTTGTTTCTCAAGGTTCGCGCAGTGATAATATCACCACTATCTATGACGTCCTTGTCTAAAATTTCCTTGATTTTATCTATAAGCTCGTCAGCTTCTTCGACCCTTTCGTTTACAATCCTGCGGCTTTCAGCTTTAGCTTGAGCGTAAAGTCTATCCTTTTCTTCGGCAAGCTTTTTTCTCTCTTTTTCAATAAGCGCAAGTTCTTCTTTTGCCGAATTAAGCTTTTGTGAAAGCTCAATACGTTCACTTTCAGCCTTTTTACGGGTAATTTCAGCCTGTTTCAATATATTTTCAAATGAAACCTTGCCATCTGATAAAAGCGAAGTTGCATAGTCGGTTATCTCTTTTTTAAGACCTAACCGCGATGCAATCTCGATAGCGTTTGAAGTCCCTGGTATGCCAATATTAAGCTTATATATAGGCGCATAAGTTTGCGCGTCGAAATCCATAGAAGCGTTTATAATATCGCTTCTTAAATAAGCAAATTCTTTTAATCGGCTATAGTGGGTGGTTATAATACCAAAGCTACCCTTTTCCAGCAAAGCTTCAATTATGGATTGAGCCAAAGCACTACCTTCATCAGGGTCAGTACCAGCACCGATTTCGTCTATTAAAATAAAGGTTTTTGAATTACACTTATTGATAATTTCTACTAAATTTTTAAGATGCGATGAGAAGGTTGACAAGCTTTGCTCAATGCTTTGCTCATCACCGATATCGCAAAAAATATTATCGAATAAAGCAATATCACATTCAGGCGCAGCAGGAATAAACATACCCGACATACTCATAAGCGTGAATAACCCAACAAGCTTTAAGGTAACCGTTTTACCACCGGTATTAGGGCCTGTAATCAATAAATAACGACAATCCTTACCAAGACGCACGTCAAGTGGTACAACCTTTTTAGCGTCAATAAGCGGGTGTCTGCCCTTTCTGATATCAATAATACCCTTTTGATTAATTTTAGGCTTTTGCGCTTTAGTCTTATACGCGTAAACTGCACGCGCGCAATATTCATCGATATGGATTATTGTATTTACGTTATCTAAAAGCCTTGATGCGATAGCGCCAACTTTTTGCGATAAATCACGGACAATTTCTTCAACTTCAGCACTTTCTTCAACCACGGCAATGCGTAATTGATTGTTAAGCTCAAGCACTTCAACAGGCTCGATAAACAAAGTAGAGCCCGTTGCCGATTGGTCGTGCACGAACCCTTTGATTTTGGATTTATGCTCGCTTTTAACGGGCAAAACAAACCTATCGCCACGCATTGTGACGATACTGTCTTGCAAATATTTATCGCTCGTGTGTACGTAATAATTAAGCTTTTCACGTATTTGCTCGTTTAAACGCTTAATTTTACGGCGTAATTGATAAAGCTTTTCCGACGCGTCGTCAGCAACCTTGTCTTCAGATAAAATTTTAGCTAAAATCTCTTTTTCTAAAATCTGGTCACAATAAAGCGATTGTGCAAGCTCTGGAAGCAGGATAATTGAATCGTCAACAACAGATAAAAAACTGTTGCGAATAATACGTGAAGCCTTTAATAAGCGCGCTGAACGAATCAGCTCTGCCAACGTTAGTGACGCACCCTTTTCGGCACGTTGAATTTCGTCGTCAGGCTCGTCAAAAAAATCAACGCCAGATATTCCGTAATCAAACAAGAGCTTAAAGGCTTCTTCGGTTTTGGCCAAAGCACTTAAAACGTCTTGCTTTTCAGTAAACGGCACGGTAAATAAAAGGCGCTTTTTAGTGCCTTTTAAAACAGCGTACTGTGAAACAAGCTGTAATATCTTGTCGTATTCAAGTGTTTTAAGTGTTCTGTCCAACATAATTCAACCTAAAAACTATCTTAATTTAACGCCTATAGCGTCAAGCTTGACTAAAATCTTTCTTACAAAGTTTTCAACTTCTTCAACGTCGAATGTCTTTTCGTTTGAAGAGAAAGTAAGCCTATATGCCATACTCTTTTTATCAGGAGCCATGTGCTCGCCAGTATAAACGTCAAAGAGTTTAACTTGAGTTAAGGTCTTAACCCTTGCTGATAAAATGGTTTCAACGATTTGTGCGTGTGATAAATCTCTATCGCAAACGAGCGCCAAGTCACGTTCAACTGCTGGGAATTTGGAGAAGGTCTTAACAAAAATTTCCTTATTTGCGTAACCAACTACGCTTGAAAAATCAATTTCAGCAACGTAAACAGGCTTATCAATGCCTTGCTTTTCAGCAAGCAATGGGTTAATTTGACCTAAATAACCTAATTCAATGCTATCAACTAAAATTGAAGCGCTTCTCGTTGGGTGCAAGAAAGGTTTTTGCGTTGCAACAAAAGTTACAGCCTTGTTAACTCCTAAATCTTCAAATAAGCCTTCCAAAACACCCTTTAGGGTGAAGAAATCTTCATCAGGCCCGAAAAATGCCGTGCAAAGCGTTAATTTTTCAGTTGGAAGCCCTGTAAGTGGCAATGAATCAGCAAGATAAACTTTTGCAATTTCAAAAATTCTACCTTGAAGATTTTTCTTGTTTACGTTACGAACAACCGTCGCGAAAACTGATGGCAACAAGGTCGTACGCATAATACTTACGTCTTCGCCTAACGGGTTTTTAAGCCTAATTAAGTTAAGATTGGTCGTATCAATACCAAAAGCTTCGTAATCCTTTGGCGAAATAAACGAATAAGTTATAATTTCGTTAGCGCCTGCAAGGCGTAAATAATCCTTTGCTCGTTGTTCTTTTGTTTGGAATTTATTTCTACCAAGTCGGATCGTAGCCATGTCGTT